>JAFDIX010000064.1 GCA_019307805.1 Deltaproteobacteria bacterium
ACGGAAAACCCAATCCTTTCCCCTCGGCTTATACAAACTCGAAAATGTTGCCTCAATAGTCATTGCCCTTTTTATCTTCATAGCGGGGTATGAGATCATCCAAAAAGTCCTATCTCCTGCTACAAGTCCACTCAGTATCTCTTTTTCTTACATTCTACTGCTTATTGCCGGAACAGTGGCCACATTTATTTTTGGCCGGTACGCTCTTTCTATCGGACGAAAAACAGGATCCCCGACCCTGGTCGCGGAAGGCCGTCATCGGCACGTGGATGTCCTTTCCTCCATCGTGGTACTGATCTCCGTTACGCTCAGCTACTTCAATCTCCATTTTAATATTTTTGGCGTTACCGTTGATCAGCTTGGTGCTACATTGATCCTCGTTTTTATAGCCCGTGCAGGATGGGAATTGCTCTCCGACGGCATGAGGGTGCTGCTTGATGCTTCCATTGACTTTACCACTCTGGATCGAATTCGTGAGATTATTAAAAGTGAGCCTTTGGTCAGTGAGATAAGGTCCCTTTTCGGCAGGAATTCAGGCCGCTTTCGATTCATACAGACTACCATCGCCCTTAGAACAGAAGACCTGCATAGGGCCCACCAGATCAGTAAAGATCTGGAGATGAAGATCCGAGATCAGGTTACACATGTGGAAAAGGTGATGATCCACTATGAACCTGATGTGAGGTCCCATGAACGTATTGGAGTGCCTCTTGATGATGAAACAGGCCGGATCAGCAGTCATTTTGGTGAAGCCCCTTATTTTGCTATCGTACGCATACGCAGAAAAGATAAGGAAATAGAAAAACAGAGGATTGTGGAGAACCCTTACCGTTCTGTCGAGACGGCGAAGGGAATACGGGTGGCGGAGTGGATGGTCCAGCAGGGTATTGAGCACATTGGCATGAAAGAGGATGTTTCCCGCAAAGGACCGGCCTATGTGTTATCAAATGCAGGCGTGAAAATACATATTATATCAGCAGATCAGTTAAATTCGGCCATCCGTGAGATCATCTCTGAAGGGTTATGATTCTTGAATGACTCAATAAGCGGTTATGGACAAATATTCTTTTAGCGGAAAACACGTTCTGGTGACCGGCGCCAGCGGCGGCTTGGGGTCAGCACTGGTGAGTGGTTTGGCCGAGATGCGTGCTCACCTGGTGGTTTCCTCCAGGTCCCTAAAAGCGGCGAATGAGTTGATCTCCAACCTTCCTGAAAAAACCCGCGCCAAAGCCATTGAAGCGGACTTGTCTATCCCTGGGCAGGCTGAAATGTTGGGACAAAAGGCCATTGATGCCATGGGGTGCATCGAGGTGCTCTTCAACAACGCCGGTATCGGGTATTTTGCCCTGATGGAGGAGACCACTGAGGAGAATATCCGCAACCTTTACCAAGTCAACACTTTTTCGCCCATGGCTCTGATCAAGGCCTTGCTTCCCCAGATGAAGGGCAGGGGTGCTGGAAGGATAATTAACATCGTTTCTTGCACTGGACGGGTGCCCGTACCAACGGTGGGCGTATATGGCGGAAGCAAAACGGCCCTGGCGGTGATGGCCAATACCATGCGTCTTGAGCTTGCACCGGCAGGAATCGACATCATCAACATCTATCCCGGGACGGTGGCTACCTCTTTCGAGGAAAACGCCCTTCGCGAAAAGGGACGTCCCGGTCTGCACCCTAAAGATTTCTTCGGCGCTCCCATAGCCGTCGTTTCGAAGAAGATTCTGGCTGCCGCAGCCGGCCCACCGGGTGAAGTCTGGCTCGATCGCGCGGCAAAATTGATGGCCGGCACAGCCCTGAAAAGCCCGAAAATTGTCGATCGCCGCCTCGGTATCCTAAGAGATAAGGTCCTCGCCTGGTCCGCCGAAACCAGACCCATCGAGGAGAGACGCTGGGGCCTATGGCAACTGGAATCCGGGGATATGCCCCAGGAGGTCTGGGAAGCGCTGCGTCCTCATTTGCATGAGGTTCGATCCATCGATTTTAGCGGCGGCGGTGAACCTTTGCTTCAGCCCAGGTTGGTGGAATGGATTACCGAGGCAAACGCCGCGGGGTGCGAAACAGGGTTTCTAACCAATGGGTTCCTTCTGAAAAGGGAAACTGCAGAGCAGATGATCAATGCCGGCGTGGATTGGATCTGCTTTTCCATGGATGGAGCCACCGCAGATATCTACGAGGAGATTCGGAAAGGGTCCAACTTTGAGCGGGTGTGTGAAAACATGGCAAATATAGCCGCTCTTCGGGTTGGGAAAATTCCCAAGACCATGATCCATTTTATTTTGATGCAGATGAATTTTCACCAGGTGGAAGAGATCGTAAGACTGGCGGCCCGGCTGGGTGTGGATCAGGTGAACTTCAAACAATGCGACGTCATACGAGACGAGCACGGCAAGGGGTATGGGCTCTTCGCCTCGAAAGAAACCAGAGAGGTGCGCCGTTTGGAAAAATCGCTCTCAAAGGTGCGCCGCATTGCCAAAAAATACGGGCTTCATGTCACCATCCCCTCCTTCACTCCCGACGAACAACCGGTCTGCGACCAGGACCCCCGGGATTCACTCTTCATCCGCCACGATGGATTCGTCGCCCCCTGCATCAACCTCGCCATGGGTGGCCCCGCTAATTTTATGGGCAAGGAAGTAACCATGCCTACGGTTCATTACGGTCGTCTCCCGGAGGATACCCTGTCGGATTTATGGAAAACAGAGCGTTGCAGGTTCTACCGGGAACGGTTTCAGCATCGTGTCCATGCTCACGACGCCGAAATTGCCGGAAGATCTTTCGAAGCCTCATGGAGCCAATACCAGAAGATCTTGCAGGCAGCCAAAGACGCTATGCCCGAAGCGCCGGAAGGGTGTAATCTGTGCCACCATCTTTACGACATTTAGGGTTCGCGCAAAAATAAGTTCGCAGAATTTTCAAACGTCCATAGGTTTAGATATTCAGTCTTTTATGGGACTCTTCGAACACTTTTGAATGTTACTAAAAATAAAGGAGGAAAGAAATGGGTTTAGAGTTGGGCTTTTTTGTTCCCCCTGTTCCACCGGACCAGTTCATCGGGATGGCCTTGCGGGCCGAAGAAGTTGGATATGATTTCATTACCTGCGATGACCACATGATCTACCCTTTCGGCGCACCCTTTGGAGAAGATGAACAGGACTACGGTATTCACGATGCATGGAGCGCCATGACCTACCTGGCAGGGGCCACCAGTAAGATCAGTGTCAGTCACATGGTGCTGGTCACTACCTTTCGGGGGCCGGGCCTGCTGGCCAAGATGGGGGCTACCCTGGATCTATTCTCAGGGGGCAGGATGGACCTCAGCGTGGGAGCGGGTTGGTTTGAACGTGAATTCAGGGCATTTGACTTTCCCTGGGAAAATCATAAAGGACGACTTGAGAGGGAGCGGGAGGCGGTCCAGATCATCAAGTCCCTTTGGACCGAGCCCCGTGTGAGTTTTGAGGGCAAGTATTACCGACTGAAGGATGCCGAGATTACACCCAAGCCCTTTCAGAAACCCCACCCTCCCATCTGGATCGGCGGCGACTCCAAACGTTCCATGAAACTGGCGGCGGATCTGGGGGACGGGTGGCTGGTCCATGCCCACGAGCCCGATGGGATAGGCAGAATGTTCCAGTCCATTAAGCCCCTTTTGGGTGAAAGGGCTGAGGGGTTCGGCCTCGGACTGGCCGCTTTTATCATCATGGGGTCCGACCCGGAGGACGCCACACGCAAGATGAACGACATGATCCCCCAACCGGTTTGGGAACGTTTCCAGATGGCGGACATACGGTTTGAGATTAAACACCGCATTTCCGGAAATCCCCAGCAGTGTCTGGACAGGATCAAGGAGTATGAAGCGACAGGCTTGACCCGCCTCATATGTATTTTCCTTGACCCGGAGGATGCCGAACTGTTCGCCCAGGAGGTCCTGCCCAAGTTGCGATGATTATAAGTGTAGGGTTCAAGCCTTTGCTTGGAGCATATTTAGTGGCCATCCAGAAATCAAGGATTTGTCCGCGCTACGCTTGGACTCCCCGCCCTTGTGGTCCCCGGTTTCTGGATGGAGCGTTTAGCTGTCAGCGTACAGCACTCAGCTTAATCTGAGCCTTCATTATTCGACTATCGGCAGAACAGCCAAAACTCAAATGCTGCAATGCAAGACCTGACCCTCGATTATTTTAAACGATTTATGGGTTAGCTTCTAATTCGCCTCTATAGATTTTATAAAAGAAGAAGAGGTAAGATAAAGAAAAGGCCAATGCATACGCGGTATGGAATGCATCGGGAGTTCCCTTTAGATACAGAGTCAAAAGGATTAATGCCGGAGGGATGCGTATCAGCAATACTTTGCTATCCACATTTATTCCCACATTTTTTCGATTCATGGTGAAAATGAACAAGAGCGATAAAGTCCATGCCAAGGCCGTAGTGAAAGCCGGATTTACGGGAAATAAAATATAACGAAAAATGAGCCACCAAGTGCCTATTATCAAAACATGAGTGCCAAATACCACGAAAATGAATATTAAAAAGATTTTTCCTGCCCCCGCTTTTCTCTCCCTATTAAGTCTTAAAATAAAGCCAGATAAAAAAGCAAAGTAGGCCCATCCGCAAATACCAATAAAAGGCACCCCAAAAAAGCCAGTGCCATTCCATGACCATAAACCGGACTTTACGGATATTGTCTCTATAAGTGAAGCATCTATCCATATTATCAATGCTGCAACTAAATGATGAGTTAATTTATATTCAGTGAAAAACTGGGATGCCAGTTCCCATCCAGAGTGTATGACTAGGGGCCAAACCAAAATGACCAAAACCGGAACATTCCCGATAAAGAGATTCCACTCTGGACTGTATTGATAAAAATGATAAATCCGAATGGACGTTTCTTCAACAACCCAACTTGCAGCAGAAACCGTAATAAACTTCTTAAGGAATAAGCCCGGATCATCCTCCCGGAAATACCAGTAAAGAAGGTATATGACTACAATCCCGAATGCCGTTATCTGAAATAACATCATGTTAAGAGTTCACTCCAGGCAGACCGGCCAGGACCCATAGGTTGAATACAATGAACATGGATACCCCTGACCATGTGATAATGATACAATCCTTGATTGAAATGCCTCTGCGAAGAAATTTTTTATAGAGTATAAATTGGAGAACCGGCGCGCCCGTCATAATAAAAATACGCCAAGGCACAATGCCCAATAGATACCCCAAACAAAGGGTCATGACTGAGCAAAAAAGCAAGATGTCAATAATATAAACTGAGGTGAACTCCCCATGAACGACTGGGTATGTTCTCAACCGGGCGATTGTATCGCCCTTTATATCGCGCAGGTCATAAATGATTTCATAGCTCACTTCGAAAAGGGAAAAAAACACACATGAGAATAGGACGGTCATCCAGGAAATCCCGGCCGGGAACTGGATGAAACCGTTATTATGGTAGGCTGTAGCCAGAGGGTAACCGAATACGGTAATTAAGAAACCGAGAGCCGATGCGCTGTTCTTCCAGAAATAGAGCTCTTTCAATCTCCTTTTTTTAGGCAGCAATGGCCAGCTATAAAAAATGCCTAACAGATATCCGAAAATTCTGAGACTTGTTATTGCCGGGTTTAAAAGGTGCACAATGACAATGGAAATAATGAGCAAAGAGATGGTGCCGTACAATAATTTGCGGCCATTGCGTCTGATAAAGGCTGTTCCTGTAATGGAGTTAGCCTGATCTTCCTTTAAATCAGCAATGTTATTTATGAGGTTGACTATAAACCAATCAAAAGCGCAGATGATTGTAAGAAGCCAGGGATAACTACCTGTAAGCAGCCATCCGAAAGTAAACACACCCATAGCAGCAATCGCTGTAATGTGAAGACGGCTAATATGGAGTAATGTCCACATTTTACCTTGAAGTCATCCAGCCAGAAATTTTAAAGAATCCTATCCACTTGCTAAGGGTGCTTTATTTCCGAGGAAAAATGAAAGTGCTTTCTCCACTAGCGCCTCCACATTCGTGTCAAAGCAAGGACCATTCGGACGTTCATTGAGGATCCCAAAAACCGGTATCGGATGTACATCTTGAATGCCACTTGCCAGATCCCTATCGCAGGCTACAGCTATAATCATATTAGGTCGCTTCTCTTTGACGACTCTCCTGGCGAGGGTTCCTCCAGTGACGGCAGCAATGGTGACGTGATACTTACGGGAAAGTGCCACCAAATCTTTGATTCGGCATTCGCCGCAGGCCTTGCAGTTTTCGACATTTCCAGTAATCCTGACCACGCATTCGTGGTACTGTAAACAATGGGGTATTAAAATGAGTAGGTTATCAGGTTTGACGAACGGCGCCTCGGCTAAAACAAGCCTGTTGTTAATAGATATAAAAGCTAGTCGAAGCTGCCCCTTATTGATATCGATAAACTTCCCGATTACAACGAGTATAGGAAACAGCAACCGGATGAACTGCCCCCGAATGCGCCGGTTAAAAAAGAGGCTTTTCCCTACGATTATAGTAAAGACTAGGGTCAATGCACCCCCAACTAGATAAAGGATAATAAGAGGTAGTTTTGGATGTATATTAGTGAAACCGATATAGGGGATAAGGTATAGGACGACAGCCGCACTTACCAATATGATGCATGTAAATAGGAGAAAAAGAACAATTTGCCTTTTCTCTGAATTGTAGCCCAATTTCAGTGTTTTTGCGCCTTCCATTACTTTCCCTGATTGATTTGGAAACCAAGAACATTTGAAATCAATGAAAAAACACTACGTTGCCCCTTCAAGTCGATTTGACCTTACTTTAAGATTGACTCAACATTTCCTATTATTTGTTCATGCACCTTTTGCATCTCTATTATTTGCCTCTGGGTAAGCCCGGAGAAGGCCTTTTCAAGAAAATCGATTACAATTGAAATAAGTTTGTCTTCAATTTCACGACTCTTTTTTGTAAGGAAAATATTATAGCGTCTCTTGTCATACTCATCAGGGACTCTGCGGGTGAACCCCTTTTTCTCTATAAGATTTAGAATTCGAGTCATATTGTGTCTATCTTTACCCGTTCGGAGGCCCAAATCACTTTGATGGATGCCATCACTCTTATAGAGGCTGAAAAGTATTCCCCACTGTTCGGCTGTAAAATCAAAGCCTTGGGCCTGAAAGGCGCGATGGAGTCCGAGTTTTAATAATGAATCCAAACGATGAATGATATACCCGGGAGAATTTTCCCGTTTAAATTTATCTTTATTGATTTTCAATGGGACCTTCCTAAAGATGTTGTCATAACAATGTTGTCGTGACAACATAAAAGTGATTCACCATTTTGTCAACCATTAACAACATCGTATAGGAGAAAACGGAAAGATCTATTCTATTAGATGGTAGTAAAAATATAACTCTTTCAGGACTGGGGAATCAGGAAGTCTTAATCAAGACTTCTTCTAAGAAAGCGAGGAGTGAGAAGTTTTGCTGGTCTTGAGCGACGTTACACAGAGTGGTATGCAAAAAATTTATGAATCCCCGGGCAGGATTCTTATTGCTGCCCGGGTAACTCTGTCTCGGCGGGGGATCAGCTTCCAGCCTTCAATGTTGATTTTCTGATAAAGGCAATAATTTCTTCAACGATTGCAGCATGCCCGTACTGCTCCGAGAACTCGTCGGCGACAGAGTCTATCGCTGAGGAAAGCCTGCGGGCCGTTTCTCTTACGATTTTGTGGATGAACCGGGGTTTGATGCCCACACCTGCGGCGAGGCGTTCCCAATGGCGCTCTTGGATCCATTCCGACCGGTTTTCTCCGCCAATGCGCATGGCGAGACGCTGGTTCAAATCCGGATAAACGCGGGTGCAGAGGAGGTCATAGAAAGGTGCCAGCCTGGGACCCTCGGGGGTGAAAAACATGGCGAGGTTCTTGGCGTGGGCATCAGCGTTTCCTGTTAGGGCATTGAACACAACCCATGTGAGAAGGGCTTTCTGGTCTGCTGCCGGGTTGGTGCTGTGTCGCTTTAGAAGGGAGAAACAGTCCACAAGCGTGGGCCCTCCTTCGCTCTCGTATTTCTGATCGGGCAGAAATCCAAGCGCCTGGCAGAAGTCCTCCTGGTGGAGACGCCGTACCGTCTCCACTTCATCCCGTTCCCGGTCGAAGCGTTCAATAATGTAAAGCCTTTCGCGACCGGCACGCAGGCATACCTTGGGAACGGACAATCCCATTTGTGCGGCCAACATCATACAGAAGGTTTCGTTTTCAACGGTCTCCTTGAAGCCCGGGATCGGGGGTTTCAGGATATGGGTGCTGGGTGAGTTGCCCGTGGCGAGGGAGACCCGGTCTCCTTCCATATAAACCGGCAATTTGCTCTGCGCCCCGGCAAGAGACAGTCGGACGCCTTCTACTCCGAACAGGAGGGGCCTCTTGGGCAGTTCGGCAATCAGTTTTTGAAGCGCTTCTTCTTCGAGTTCCCGATATCCGGGTTTCAGGCGGGGTCTAAGCCCTTCCGGCAGGATCGATACTGCGCCGGCGCATTCCTGCCCGATTTCACGCAGCAGGGCGAAGTCATTCTGTTCGGAGATACCGAGTCCGCGGGCGAGGATTCTCCGGATCTCCGCCTCCGGAAGCAGGTTCGAGAAGAAGGGCCTTGCCCTATCATCGGTGTAAGGTTCCTCCTGCAGCAGCAAGGAGAGAGACAGGGGGGTGGCATGCCGGTCTTTAAGCCACGAGAGGCTGTATTGAAATACGAAGCGCCTCCGTTCATCCAGCCATAAATGCCCGATGAGGTGATCACCCAAATAGACTTCCAGCCTGCTTTCCGTTTCTTTTCTATTCATCCGGCCAGCCCTTTGGACCAATCCGAACCTCGAGCCCCAGGCATCCCAGTACCTGAAGAGTTTTGCCCAGTTCCGCAGTAGGCTTTCCATTCTCCAGATCGGAAAGGAAACGGTAGCCCACCCCACATAAGGCGGCTGTATCAGTCAGCGTCAACAGGTCATGTTTCCGCCGGTTTCTAATGGCCGTTCCTACATCAGCCGCGTTACGAATCTTTAAAGTCAAATTTGGTCCTCCGGATAAATATTCCCGATCGGGAATATTACCGGAAAATACAGTCCTTGTCAATGGGTTTATTCCCGATCGGGAATATCAGGCACGTCTTCATCGAGTAAGCGCTTTTTTATTCCCGTACGGGAATAATTTGAGGTGATTGCGGATTAGATGTATTGCCGGGCGATTTTTCGAATATGGTGCCCCTCGAGGACGTGGAACTGCCGGATCTTTTTGAGGGTGACCGGAGAGAGGACGCCAACAGGGATGTATATGATCCTTTTTCCAAGTTTTGCAGCCAGGCTATGACACCAGCCTGAAGGAGGGTCGGCAGCCACATAGACGACGTTCTTCTCCAGGCAGTAGTCTATGGCGGCCATAAGGAGCCGTTCAGGCTTGTTCCGGGCCGCATCAAAAAAGGGATCCTTCCAGATATCGTATACCCGCAATGGGGGATAGGTCAGCATGAAGCCCCCATACTGACACCTTGAGATGCCGGGACCATCCATCACCTCACCGGCAGGGGTGGCATAGAAGGCCATATCCGATTCCTGGCTGTGTTCGCCAAGCCAGGTGACCTTCCAGGGGAAGGCCTCTTTTCCTTCCCTGTCCGGCAGATCCGGATCAAAGATGACGGCCACGGAGCCTACCTTACCCCGGAGGGGTCGCTCCTCCTTGACATATATCTTTTTTTGGGGCCATTCCCTGATGGTCTGTCTGATATCCAGACCGTCCATCATGGAGCTGACAAAGGGGACGATGCGACTGTTTTCTTCGGCCTTGATCTCGAAGGCCTTTTTCTGGAGATAATGGCCGTACCCTTCTACCACCACGTCCTCCGGCGGGTAGGAGCAGATATAATCTGCCTGAAAATTCTTTTTCCATTCCCCCGGGACCTTCTCTCGTTTCTTCTCCCTGATGGGGACCGGCACCAGTCTTCGCCGAAAGGTCTTCATCTGTCGATGAAACCGAATCCTTTTTTCGTCCAGAAAAAGATCTTCTCCACTGAGCCGCAGCACCGGAAGTCCGGGGTCTTCACTCTGCCAGGGATATTCGCTGCCCTTTTCCCATACCTCGTAGGCAAAGTTGTCATCCGCGGCTCCCCTGGCGGCAATGATGAGTTGATAGAAGCCGGGCACAAGCCCCCTGGTAAGGAGGGCGTAGTTTCTGGCAAATTTGAAGAGGACTTTTATTTGACCGGGAGAGAGTTCCTCCTTGTTCTTTTTGCGGTGATTTTCCTTGGCCGTCTCCATAAGCGTGCTGTTGACAGCCATCCTGTCCAAAACCTCATTGCCCTCTTCAGAACGCAGTCGCTCGTACTCGGCTGCAAGAAAAGGCATTTCAGCAAGAATCTCCCTGCTTGATTCCCTGTGGAGGTGGGCCAGGCCTACGCCCTCTCTGTTTCTCCTCCCTATGACCACTGTCTGGGTTTGGCCCAGGATATTCAGGATACCGGGCAGATGGTAGAGACCGCAGACGAATAATGTTCGCTTGCCCGATTCCTGAAGCTGCTGAAGGTGGTAGGCCATGGTCTTTTCCCTGAGTTCATCTTCCAGGGAGCGGGGATCATCCCGGTGGGTTTGAAGGTATGCCTGGCAATACATGAAGTACCCGACCTTGGTAATGGCATAGGGATCAGGGAGGGGGGTGTTGTCAAGGGGATATCCTTCAGTGTCCCGGTCCACAAATTGAATGGGAATGCCCTTTTCTTGAGCCAACCTCATGGCCTCGACCTGGCCATCAGTGGGCTCCACCGTCAGATAAATGAAGGTGCCGTCCTTTTCCCGGTAATGCACCACGGACAGGAGGGGAAGCCTTTGAACGGCTTTCAGCAAGGGATCCTTGAGTGTGAAGGGATACTCAACCGCGACACGCTCCGGCCGGAATTCATTAAACTGGCGCCGCACCTCGAGGGCAAACTCCATCCGGTTGTGAAGGATGGGCACAAGCCGAACGTTTTCCCATTGAATCCTATTGTTCTCCGTCATCCCCATCCAGCATATCCCCAAAGTAGAGCGCTGCCGTCGGTTCCAGGATCATGGAGGCCGCTTCTTTCATGTGGTCCACAATGCCCGCCGCCTGTCCGGCAGAGATTAACGGTTCCCCGCTTTTCACAAGCCTTTTCAGGGCATAACGGGCGATGTTAATGCCGTCCCGCACGGTGTATCTTTCATCCGCTTCATGGGCGACTTGAAGGAAATCCACCACGTAATCGAGGATGACCTCATCGGCAAAGGGGAGGTTGGTCTTGAGGATCAGAAGTTCTTCATCCCGGTCAGGAAAGTCGATGAATATTCGAGGCTGTAGTCTTGAGTGGATATACTCGGGGAGATCAAAGGTGCTCGCATCGTCATTCATGGTGGTACAGAGCCGAAACTCTGGATGGGCCTTGATCTTTATGCCGGCAACAATGGACTCCACATAGCGTCTGATATCCATGAGGGGTGCCAGGGAGGCCCAGCTCTTCTCACTCATCCGGTTCCCTTCATCGATGACGGCGACCCCCCCCTTTATCATGGCAGTGACGAGGGTGCTGGCCATATATTTGATCTTTCCCGCCTCGGATATGACCGGGGTGACGATGAGATCCTCAGGCCTGGTATCCATGGTGGCCTGGAAGAGGTAGACGGGCCTTTCCAGGACCCGGCCGGCGTGGTAGGCCAGGGTCGTTTTTCCTACCCCGGGTTTCCCGATAAGTCTGGGATTCAGGGGCAGATCATCGTCACCGATGACGAGCCAGGCGGCCAGGACCTGGGTCAGGAGATCCTCCTGGCCGACCCACTGCATGGGGACATCATCCGGTTGTGTGAGGTAGAGTTCAACCCCGTCTATATCCACCTTTTCCATTTTCCAGATCCTCCTAAAAACCTTTATGATACTCGTCCTAGAATATAATCCTCGCCCCCGCGTAAGGCAAGCGATAGTACCTCGTATCGTAAATTTCCGGATTTAAGCGCACAAGACTTTGAATGAAAATCGGATTCATTTGCGCAAAGGCACACGGTGCAAGGCTCACGGCACACGGGAAAGGAAGGTCAAATTGTACAAGGATCATGATTCACATAATGAGTATTTCATGTTCAAAGCCCTTTCAGGGTGTTGAAATATTGTGCCTTTTAGCGTAAAAAGAAAGGGCATTTCTAAAAACGGTCATTTTTTCTCTCAACCCACTGGGCGAGGAGCCTGAATGAAAACTATGGAGGCCCCAATGAAGAAATTGTCAACTATGGCAGCCATCCTGGTGATTACTTGTGCTATGACCAACGTGGGCTGGGCCCGCATGGCCTATGTAACGGATTCCTTCAGGATCAGTTTGAGGACGGGTCCAAGTCTTGAGAACAAGATTCTCAAGTTTCTTCCATCGGGTGAACCGGTTGAGGTCCTGGATACCCAGGAGGGTTGGGATCAAATCGAAGCCCTCAACCCTGAGCAAGAGGGTCTCAAGGGGTGGGTTTTGAGTCGGTATTTGATGGAACGTATTCCCTGGGAGCAGCAGGCAAAGGCTTCGATTCGTGAGAATGGGGAAATGAGAAAAAAATTGGTCGAGACCCAGGAGGCACTGAACCGCACAACAAGCCATGAGAAGGAACTCAAAAAGAAGCTTCAGGAAACCGTGACAGCCATGGATAAAATCGAGAATGATTTTAGAGAACTCAAAAAAGGGGCCCCTGATTATCTCAGGTTGAAAGTCGCCTACGAAAACGGGCTGAAAAAAATTGAAGGCTTGACAAGGGAAAATGACACGTTAAAGTCTTCTCAGACGAACAGATTTTTTGCACTGGGGGCACTTGTGTTGCTTTGCGGCTTGATGCTTGGAGTGGTCACGGGCAGGCAACAGAGAAAACGCCGATCCCTACTCTACTCTTAAGAACCGTCTGCTTTGTGCCGGGAAGCGGCTATTGGCCGGTTTACAAGCTGAAATAACACAATCACCCCCACCCTGATCCTCCCCTCCTTAAAGGGGAGGGCAGTAAAGGGGGAGTTTATGTGATGGGTCTATTCTGAAAGGAACGGGGATGACGAAGCAAGAACTCGCGAAAAGGATAAAGGAAATTCTAAAGACGGGAGCAGACCTTGATTTTCTGCTGGCGTTGAAGAAGGGGGATCTGGAAAATCTCATCGCCTGCATTCGGGACAGGGTGGATCATATGGGAGAAGAATCCTGAAGGCCAACAGCCCCGTGTTACGGTGACGGGGTGAAGATTGATACAGAAGGCCCTCTTCGGGCCGTGAATCACGGAGGAGAATATGTTAGACGGACATCAACCTGAGGACAGTAATCAGCGTGCCCAATCGGAACAGGCACAGGCCCAACTTGTGGCCATGTTTGAATCAATGACCCAGGAGGTCCCCCTGATTCTTTTCACGAGCCCTGCACAAAATGAACCACTGAACCAGGCCTCACGGCAGGTGATTCGCGCAATCCGGGAAATGGCCCCGAAGGTATCCTTAAGGGAGTATGACCTGGGGCATGACCTTGCCCAGAAATATGATGTTACATCAGCACCAACCCTCCTGTTCGACCCTGAGCAGTATAATATGCGATGGCTGGGAGCCCCTGCAGGGGAAGAGGCAAAGGCCCTGGTGGAAGCTATCGTCATGATGGGAAACAGGGCAACGGGAATCAGCGAAAGTTCCCTTGGTGTCCTGGGGCAGATCGATTCTCCCCGCCACGTCAAGGTATTTGTAAGCCTTTCCTGCCCCTATTGCCCCCAACAGGCGGTCAACGCCATGAAAGCAGTCATTGAGAGGCCGGACCTGGTCTCACTTGAAATCATTGATGTCCAGGCAAATCCGGACCTGGCAGAGGAGTATTCGGCCTTCAGCACCCCCCAGACCTTTGCCAATGAGGCCCTCATTGCACAGGGCGCGCAACCCGAAGAGCTCTTCATGCTCTCTCTTCAAAAAATGGAGCAGCAGACCGTCTTTATCCCCGAGAGCGATGCCGAAGAAGTGGAGGCGGACATTGCCATTGTGGGCGGCGGTCCTGCCGGCCTGACCGCCGGAATATATGCTGCTCGAAGTGGTTTGAATACGGTCGTTATAGAAAAGGGAGCGCTTGGGGGGCAGATCGCCACCACGCCGGTCGTGGAAAATTATCCGGGCCTTACCCAGGTGGGAGGGAAGACCCTGGTGGACATCATGGTAAGCCATGCCCTGGAATATGTGAAAATTTTCCCCGGGGAAGAGGTCATGGAAATTCATCCCGGCGACCCTGTAGTCGTTCAGACCAGCCGAAGACGGTTCAAGGCAAAGGCGGTTCTCCTGGCAACGGGTGCCAACCACCGCCATCTGGGAATCCCGGGGGAATCCACCCTTTCCGGCCGGGGTGTCAGCTACTGCAGCACCTGTGACGGGCCCCTGTTTAAAGGCAAAAAGGTGATCATTGTGGGTGGCGGCAACAGCGCGGTGACAGAGGCCATCAATTTACACAATGTGGGTGTCGAGGTGACCCTTGTCCACAGGCGGGACACACTGAGGGCCCAGGACCATCTGATCAAAAACCTTTCTGACAGCAACATCCCGGTTATTCTTGATACGGTCGTCAAGGAAATTCGAGGCACGGAAAAGGTCAGGGAGGTGGAACTCACCAGCAACAAGACCGGTGAGAGCTCTACCATGGCTATCGATGGTGTGTTTGTGGCCATCGGATATGATCCTGCCGTGCAGCTGGCCCAAAAGGTAGGGGCCGATCTGACGGAGGATGGGTTTGTCAAGAGGGATAACAAGCACCGGACCAATATCCCGGGAATCTATTCTGCCGGGGATGTTGAAGGGGGGTACAAACAGATTGTGACCGCTGCAGGCCAGGGAGCGGAAGCGGCCATGTCGATTTTTGAGGACCTTGTCAATCCTTACTGGAAAAAAGAGACCGGGCAGGCAAAAGCAAAGTAAGGGGAGGTTATGTCTAAGGCTTTGATCCTTCCCCCTTCCACTCTCCTCCTCCAGCAAACTTAAAATCCACCTGGGCCGGATCTATTTTGACGACCTGCACCCGGTCGTTGGGAAGCATAATGTGATCCCTGGTAATGGGGAATGTCTTTTTGCCTGTGCCTGCCAGGGAAAGGTCGATCTCAGCCACCACGTTGTTTTCATTCAGGGTACTGGCATCTTTTCTGAGTCCACGCACCCTGATGTTCACACGCGGGCTTTCCGGTTCCAAAATCTGCATTTTGATGGGAAGATTCTTGGCCTGCAGCGGCACGGAAAAAGTCACCTCGAAATCCTGCTGCCCTGCGAGCATCAGCCAGAGGAAACTGATAATCCCGAATGAAACCAGCTTGGCCTGCCAACGATGAACAATCAGCAGACGGATGGTATCCCACCAGTTTTTCTTCTGGGGGCTGATGGGGGCCATGGCCTCCCGAAGGAGTCCTGACAGATCTTCATAGGTTTTCGCAGGGACCGATTCTTCACCCCTTGCAACCGAGACCTCGCCACGTTCTTCCGAGACAACCACCACCCAGGCATCGCAGCGTTCACTAAGGCCAAGGGCTGCCCTGTGCCTGGTTCCCCATTCCTTGGGAAGTTCTTCCGCAGAACTCAGGGGGAGATAACATGCCACCTGGGATACCCTGCCTTCTTTGATTACCATGGCCCCATCGTGCAGGGGTGAATCCTTCTGAAAGATGCTCAACAACAGCTCCTGGTTGGGCTCTCCGTCCAGGGGCTGGCCTCCGGTAATAAACTCCCGCACCCGATCCTTACGTTCGAGGATGAGAAGGGCGCCGATCTGCTTCCGTGAGAGCGTAAAAACGGCTTGGATAAATCCCGGTATCCATTTCTCGGGGCTGGAAATTTTATGCAGACCCAATGCGCGGAGGGGATTCATCCGTTCCAGGACCTGGCGGATTTCTGATTGAAAAAGAATGATAAGAAGGATGACCAGGACCTGCCAAAAGATCTGAAATACCCATGTCGTCAGAAACAGGCCCCAGGTCCTGGCCACCGTAAAGACAATGCCCAGGGCCAGCAGCCCCACCAGGGCCTTAAAGGCCTTGGTTCCCCGGAACCAGAGGTAGAGATGATAGGCAATAATGGTGAGAAAGAGAATATCCAATACATCCTGAAACCGAAAATTGGCTATAATGGCTACAAGATGCATGATTATTCCATAGCAGGCTTACCACTATTTTTGCCCATCGGTTTTTCCGATGGGCAAAAATAATTACTTGTTTTTTGTGTGGCATCCGGAGCATTCCCGGTAGGGACCGGTATCTTCCTCTTTCTGTTGAAGGGATTTATGGCAGTTCCTGCAATTGAGGTGAAAGGCCTTTTGCAGGCTTGCGACCTTATCCTGTTTTTTCATCCTTGTAATCGTGGTGGCAGTCCCAGCAACTCAGCTTGTAATCTTTGGCATGCTCCAGGTGGGTGAATTCTACCGGGCCCTTTCTCTGTTTTTTATATCCCTTGTTATCAATCAGGATGCTGTCCAGATCCTCTGACAGTCCCCCTGGCCGGTCTTTGGCAGTGTCGGCAGTGATTCCTGTGCCGGGCGTGATCAGCAGAATCCCGGCTGATATGACCATGGCTGAAATAACAAGCCCCCATAAACAATTTCTCCAGCGTCGCTCCATTCCTGTTCCGTCCTCCCTTTCGAAGAGTATCAACTTTTGAATCCCCTAAAATTAAGAATGGCGCATTCTACAGCACCCCTTTTCCCCAGTCAACCATCCCCTTTACCAATTTTACCCTCCTTGTCAAGAAAAGTGTTTCTTGATAGCCTGCCTGAAATGATGACTATGGAAAAATCTAAACAACAGAAAAAGACAAAATCCACGTCACCCAAAAAGCAAAAGAAGAGGAATGCGATGATTCCAACACTCCTGATCATGCTCCTGTTTGCCATCGCACTCACCGTGCTGGCCTATCTCAAGGACCCGAGTCTCCCGGTGGCAGGTCTTCAGGATGGGGGGAAGATGCTGCTGGGTATTATCCCTATCCTTGTCCTTGCCTTTGTTGCTGCGGGTATGATCGGCAAAGTTCTGCCGCGAGAACTCCTGACACAATGGTTGGGGAATGAATCCGGGTTTCGGGGGCTTGCGATCGCCACGGCGGCGGGTTCCATTACACCGGGAGGGCCCTTCATCCAATTTCCCATTGTTGCGGCACTTTTTAAAAGTGGTGCAGGTGTTGCCCCGATCGCCGCCTATATCACTGCCTGGTCCCTTTTCGGCATTAACCGCCTCATCGTGTTTGAGATTCCCCTGCTTGGCTGGAAACTGGTTATTGCAAGGGTATTGGCCAGCCTGATCTTCCCCTTTATCATAGGGCTCCTCACCCGCTTTTTCTACACCCGATTGTGACAGAAGCATTCCGGGGATGTTTCCCGGAACCGTGAAGTATGGGAATATTTTTGTTGCAAATTATTCCATCATGGAATATTCTAATGTGAAATAAACAAACTTGATTATTCTCCTTGGCTCAGCCGGACGTCGAGGGCGTGGGGGAAGCAGGAATATCCATTCATGGAAGGCAGATCACTCACAGAATACGTGGTCCTGGGTTCACTCATTGCTGCTCCGAGGCACGGTTACGAGATTAAACAATTCCTGGGTTCTACCCTGGAATCGACCTGGAGAGTGAGCACCAGCCAGCTCTACGCCCTCCTCAAGAGACTGAAGCAGGAAAGACTTCTTCAGAGCAATCTGGAAACCCAGGAGACACGCCCATCCAAGCGTGTCTTGACTCTCACGGATGACGGAAAAGCCATCTTCACGGACTGGATGCATAGGCCGACAATGCATGTGAGAGACTTTCGCATGGAATTTATGACCAAGCTGTTTTTCTTTTTTCACTATTCCATGCCCGGGGCCGTTGCACTTGTTGAGTCCCAGATTGGCTTTATAAAAACGCGTATGGAAGAGATTCGAAGCCAGTCAGAAAAAAGCACGGATCCATTCAAAACACTGGTCTTTGAATACAAGATTCAGATGATGGCAGGCATCCATGCATGGCTTTCAAAAAACGCATTGTTTTTTGCAAGAGGGCTCAATATTGATTGAGATTGAAGCTATCCAGGCAAAAAATAAGCAGAAGCGGGCCCGGGGCATGCACCAAAGAAGATTAACAAAGTTTTTCTTTGCACTTTTTCTGCTTGTTGCCGGTCTTTTCCCCCTATCCCCGGAGGCATCGGAAAAACCCATCATCGGGGTAGCCGCCAATTTTATTATGCCCTTTAATGACATCGCCCGGGTATTTGAACAAAAGACATCCATTCGCTTGAACCCCATATTTACTTCCACGGGAAGTCTTTATGCACAAATTAGAAACGGCGCTCCCTACGATCTCTTCCTGGCTGCCGACCAAATCCGTCCTGCCCTGTTGTTCAGGGAGGGTTTGGCTGAAAAACCGTTCATTTATGCACGGGGCAAGGTGGTTTTGTGGACTCCAAAAAAAGTGCTGTGCAGCGCAGCGCGCACCTGGCAGGATGCGGTCTTGAGCACCATGGTAGAACAAATCGGAAGCGCAAATCCTGATACAGCGCCCTATGGCGCGGCTGGTGTTGAGGCATTAAAACGGGAAGGGCTTTGGAACGTCATCAGAAAAAAGATGGTGTATGGCCAGAGTGTTGCGCAGGCATTTCAATATGCCCATTCCCGGGCCGTGGATGCCAGCTTTTGCGCACTTTCCTTCGCCCTCTCGACCCAGGGTAGGGAAGGGTGCCATTTTATGGTACCGGAAGCGCCGGATGTGATCCAGGCGGCATGTGTTTTGAAGAGGGGTGAAAGCAATACCGCTGTCCGGAAATTTGCAGAATTTCTCGTTTCAGCCGAGGTCGCAAAAATCAAAAAAAAGTATGGGTATCGATAGCAATGGATTGGGTTCCAATATTTATCTCTGCCAAGCTGGCCGCAATCACGACCATTGTTTTAGTGGTGGTCACAGCCCCTCTTGCCTGCTTTTTTGCCTATTCTCGATTCCCCGGCAAGTCTCTTTGCGAAGCCTTCATCAATCTTCCACTGGTCCTTCCTCCTACGGTCCTGGGCTTTTACCTTCTCTATGCCATGAACCCCAATGGCCTTTTGGGCCGCATCTGGGAGTGGCTGACAGGCGGTAGGCTCGTCTTTTCATTCTCCGGAATCGTTCTTGCCTCTATGGTCTACAGCCTGCCATTTGCCTATCAACCATTGAAGGCGGCATTCATAAAGGTGGATAAACGGCTGATTGAGAGTGCTTATGTCCTGGGGCTTTCTCCCATATCCACTTTTTTTAGGGTCATCATACCCAATTCGGTGAGCGGCTTTGTCGCTTCTGCGATCCTCGTGTTCGTACACACCCTCGGGGAGTTCGGGGTGATACTCATGGTAGGAGGAAGTATTCCGGGGAGGACGAAAGTGGTATCCATCGCCATTTATGAAGCGGTTGAGACATTGCGGTACAGAGAGGCCGTCATGATGTCCGCCATACTCATTCCCATCTGTTATTGTGTGTTGCTCATTGTAAATCTGATCAGCATGAATAAAAACCATGGCACTTGAAGTCTCGCTCAAAAAAAGACTGACCAGTTTTGAACTGGATTTATCCTTCACAGTCAGTGAGGGCGCCTTGAAGGTCATTATTGGGCCGTCCGGGGCGGGCAAGAGCACCATTATCAGATTGATTGCGGGATTGGAACGGCCTGATCATGGGACTATTGCATACAACGGCGAAACATGGGTGGATACCGAACAGGGGATATTCCTGCCCACACAGAAAAGACGTGTTGGTTTTGTGTTTCAGGACTACACGCTCTTCCCGCACCTGTCGGTTTACAGAAACGTTGCTTTTTCGGCACAGGATACCGGAGAGATTGAAAGGCTGCTGAAGCTCTTTGGCATATTCCATCTCAAAGATCGTATGCCTCAAAACATTTCAGGCGGAGAACGCCAACGGTGTGCCATCTGTCAGAATCTTGCTCGAAAACCCAAAGTGCTTTTACTGGATGAGCCCTTCTCTGCCCTTGATACGGAAAACCGAAGGAAACTCCGCAGAGAATTGAAGGACTTGAAAGAAGAACTGTCCATTCCCATCATTCATGTCACCCACGATCTGAACGAGGCACTGGTGTTGGGTGATGATATTCTCTCCATTGTCCTGGGGAAAATGGCCCCCGATTGGTTTCAACACCAGTTGAAAGAAGCGTGGAAGGATGAATTTCCGAGGAATACCGTTTTCAATAAAACATTCTGAGGTGTTTGGGAAGGCGACATTGAAGCGGAGCTGGTCACTGG
>JAFDIX010000487.1 GCA_019307805.1 Deltaproteobacteria bacterium
AATGGTGATGTTGGCGGTACGTTTGATGAAGGGGCGCTTCCCGATGTTCTGGATGGTCTTATTGGCCAGTTGCCCATTGGGGACAGTGATGAGATGGCCATCCAGGGTGCGTATCCTGGTGGATCGCAGCCCCACTTCTTCGACAGGTCCATCATGTCCGTCCACCACTATACGGTCTCCGACCTCAAAGGGCTTATCCACGAAGAGCACGATTGATCCGAAGATGTTCTTTATGGAATCCTGGGCTGCCAGGGCAAAGGCAAGCCCACCGATACCGAGCCCCGCGATGATGGAGGTGATCGGTTTGTCACTCAGGATCTGGGCAATTTGAACCAGTACCAGGAGTACCACAGTGACTCGTAGGCTCTTCCTGATCACAGGTACCAGCATGTCGTCCAGCTTGGTCTCAGTTCTTCGCGCCATCCTGGTAAGCCATGCGGTGGGCACCTCCACCAGCCAGTAGAGCAGGTATCCGACACCCACGGCGAGGAGGATGGCTCCGGATGTATTGGCCACCTCCGCAACTTTGGCCTTGAGGCCCAGAAAGGTAAGACCGAGTGAAATACCTGCAGCCGCCAGGAAAAAAACTACACCATGGGCGGTGGCAGTCAATGTGGTTGCCGCGATTTTCTGCCCCCTGCGGTCAAAACCTGCCGCCGATTTTTGCAGGAAAAACCGTGCTATTCTGCCGATGATGAAGGCGGCCAGAATAATTCCGAAAAGGGCCAAAACGCGCCACAGCCTGTTACCGACAATCTCTATTTCTGCAATGGCACTTAGAAAGTCCATGTCTCCCTCGCATCATGTCTTAGGGTTCTTCTTATTCTTTGGAATATACGCAAAATACACTGATACTACAACCCTTTTCATGCCCCCGGAAACGCTGTGTGCACTATGTGTCCCTATGGATTTTGGAGCATGTTGTGTTATGGATATTTTGTTGTGATTATCCGCAAATTATGGATTAATGAAAAAAAGGGTGGCTTTTCAGAAAATTTTTCTTAAACACAGTAATGGCCACCATCCATTCATATCCTGCCGGAATCTTTACGGCTTTGGGATTCATTGATTCAGCCCATTCCCGGGAGCATGCCATGATATGTCCCAACTGCAAATTCGAACAGGATGATTTGGGCAGGGAATGCCCGAAATGCGGTGTCATTTTTGAAAAATACCGAAAGCCTGAAAAAAAGGATGTTAAGGAAGAAGAGCCATCTGCAAAGGAGATGGCCGCGATCGTAGAAAGCGGCGGTTTTGTCAGGGAGATGCTCTTTCATGTGGAACCCGACACCAATCCCCTGTATTTCGGGGGGAGGGTCTTTCTTTTTGTGGTGCTTTTTGTCTGGGGTTTGAAATTTATCTTCAGTTCCGTGGATAGCGGCGCCGTGATGAACAGCTTCTTTCATCTCGTCAATCTTCCTTTTCACGAGGCAGGGCATATCCTTTTTCGTCCATTTGGACGCTACATGACTTCCCTGGGGGGAAGCCTGTTTCAACTGATGATGCCGCTCATCTGTATGGGGGCTTTCCTTGTTTCCACGAGAGACCCCTATGCCGCTTCCCTCGCATTTTGGTGGTTTGGACAAAACTTCTTGGATCTCGCACCCTATATCAACGATGCCAGGAGATTGGTGCTCCCCCTCATTGGCGGGAATACAGGGAAGACGTCCCCCTATGGTTTTCATGACTGGGAATTCATCCTCAGGGAGGCCGGTTTGGTCCAGTATGATCGCGCACTGGCCCAGTTTTCCCACAAACTGGGGATCATCATCATGATTGTGGCCTTTGTATGGGCAGCCTATATCCTCTTTAAACAATACAGAAACCTTGACTTGAGATCCGGAAACATACTGTGAGCGTATAATTCTGAATTTTAAATGTTTAATTTTGAATTTTGAATGAGGGAAATCGTAGGGAGGAGAGGGTATGAAGGAGATTTGGCTGGAACGGATGACCTATGAGGAGGCGGAAGGGTATGCCAAAGCGGGTGCAATTGTGATGCTGCCCTTGAGCCCTCTTGAAGCCCACGGACCCCACCTTCCCCTAGGGGTGGATTTTTTTGGCGCCGGCACCCTGGCGGAACAGAGTGCCACACTGTTGAATAGAAAGGCCGTCAAAACCGTCATCGCCCCTGTGCTCCCCTATGCCCTGGCTGATGTAGCCATGCCCTTTGCAGGCACTGTGACCCTGCGTGCCCAAACCCTCAAGGCCGTTGTTTCCGATATCGCCCAATCCTTCAATGCCCATGGATTCAAGGGTCTAGTTATTGTGTGTCAACACCTGGAAAGAGCCAACCTGAAGACATTGCAGGAGACTGCATCAGAATTGACCGAGGCGGGTATGCCGACCATCGTGGCGAATCCTTTCTTCACACACGCGGAGACCATGAACGCCATGATGAAAGGGGAGTTTCCGGATCTGGACCTTCATGCAGGGGAGTGGGAAACCGCCTTCTGTTTGTGGCTGTATCCAAAGCTGGTGAAGATGGAGGTTCTCGAAACCCTGCCCCCCAACTGGGTCAACCTGAGAGAGAAACTTTACGAACAGGGATGCAGAGATTTCGTGGAGGCAGGAGGGGAGAAATGCTATTTTGGTGATCCATCTCAAGGAAACCCGGAACTGGGTAAAAAGATCTATGAGGGCCTTGCAGAGGTCCTGGCCGAAGAAGTTATTGAATGGGTGCAGAATTCTCCATAATTCAACATTCAGCATTCAAAATTAAAAATTCTATACCGGAGCCTGTGTTTGGACCTATTGCATGAACCCCATGGACTGCACCATCATATCCTCAAAACACTGGGGGAGATGGACCATGGGACGCCCTTTTACCCTGAGGGCATTGCTAAGTCCTCATCGAGTTCTGCCGTTCTGTTTTTATTGGGCCAATATCCTTCCAAGGCTGGAGATTCTTCCAGGACCTGTGTCGTTTTCAATAAGCGGTCTCAGAAGGTGAGACAGCCGGGAGATCTCTGCTTTCCCGGCGGGCGTATTGCAACGCGACTGGATTCAACCCTGGCAAGCCTCTTGACCCTTCCGCTCTTGCCCCTCCAAGGTTGGTCCTACTGGTCCCTGTGGCGTGCTCAACGGCCCCGGGAGGCCAGACGGCTGGCACTCCTCCTTGCCACAAGCCTGCGGGAGAGTCTAGAAGAGATGCGGCTCAACCCTTTGGGGGTAAAATTTCTGGGCCCTCTTCCGTCTGAAGAACTGGTTATGTTCGGTCGGATACTCTATCCCCTGGTGGGCTGGATTACCCGTCAGAAACATTTTTTCCCGAACTGGGAAGTGGAGAAAATTATCTATGTTCCCCTGCAGGATCTTTTGAAACCGGAAAACTATGCCCGGTACCGGCTTCGTTTTCTGGGTCAGGATAAAGGGGAGGGCGCCACACAGGATTTTCCCGCCTTTGTTTACAGGAAAGACAATGAGGAGGAAGTACTATGGGGGGTGACCTATCGCATCGTGACGATATTTTTGAAAATAGTGTTTGATTTTATGCCCCCACCCATGGAATCCCTCTCCGTGGTTCTACCTTCGTTGACATCCCTCTATGGTTCAGGGTACCTTTCCCACAATCAAAAAAATGGAAAGAGGCGGACCATGCCGCAAAACTTCCGGGAAACCCTTCAATTCTATCTCATTGACTGCAAGACCCCTCTTGGAAAACTTATTGATGTATTTATTATCCTTCTGAACCTCTTCATCTGTGCCATTTTGGTGATCGAAACCTATCCTGTTTCCCCGGAGACCAGAGAATGGCTCTGGCGGGCGGAGGTGGTGATCGTCTTTTTCTTTATCCTGGAGTATTGCGCAAGGCTTTATGGTGCAAGAAACAGGCTCAAACAGTTGTTGGATATCTACAGCATTATTGATCTCATTGCCATACTGCCTACCCTTTCCCTGCTCATTCTTCCCTTCTTCGGTATTACCTTCAATATCGGGTTTATCAAGCTCATAAGGATTTTCAGGGTATTCAGGATATTCCGCTTTCTCCGCTTTACTGCCGATCCGGACTTTTTTTTCGGAAGCATACCAGGGCAGTTGCTGAATGTGGTGAGGTTGTGCATTACCATATTCATGATTTTTTTCATTTCATCCGGGCTTTTTTTTCTCGTGGAGAATGGCGTAAATGCGAAGGTAAACAACTTCGGGGACGCCTTCTATTTTACCGTGGTCGCCCTTACAACCGTGGGTTTCGGGGACATCACCCCTCTTTCAGG
>JAFDIX010000488.1 GCA_019307805.1 Deltaproteobacteria bacterium
GCGCTGACAAATTTGGTGCTTGGAATTTGTGATTTTAGACACAAAACTCCAAGGCAGAGCCATCTATCTCTGACCTGGCCCAAAGAGACTGTGTCGCAATTGGCAAGACTGCACTTATAGGTGTTTTCGTCATTCCGGGCTTGACCCGTGGTTCGACAGGCTCACCACCCTGAGCGAAGTCGAAGGGGAATCCAGTGCATTTTCGTAGTGTTGCGCTTCTGGATACCGAATCAAGTCCGGCATGACAAGTGCGAATTAAACGTTGTTTTGAATTATGACACAACCTGAAAGGACCAGGTTTTCAATGTAAAAATAAACGCGAAAATTACCCCAGTACTCCAATACTCCATTGCTCTATTGCTCCAGTACTCCAAATACAGTTGCTGTTTTCCGCACCATTGTATTCACAGATTCAATAGGGAGATCCCTTTGTGCCATGCTTCCCAGTGAACTTCTTCATACCCTGCAGTATATTGCCCGCTTTTACGATCAGAGAAAAGTGGGAGATCTGGGCGCTCTGGGGTTCAGGCGATCCACTGACCTGGAAAGACTCCTGGCATGCATCAATCGGATGGTGCAGATGCAATGGCTGGTTCCCGGAAAATCGGTGTTCTTCGACATGGGATGCGCCGATGGGCGGGTCAACCTCCTACTGGGCTACCTGATGAAGTATTCCGTGGGTGTGGAACTGGATGAGTGGACCCTGGATGAATATGCGCCCCTGAGAGCACACCTGGAAAACAACCTTGAAAAAGAGCCCCTTCTTCCCCTGCCGGACAATATCTCCCTCTTCAACGGGGATGCCATGGACAGATCCCTGCACAGCACCATTAAAGAGGAAACGGGAATAGGCCTTGAAGACTTTGACTTTTTCTATACCTATCTGACCATGCAGGAGGAATTTGCCGAGTTGATTGTCCAAAGGGCAAAAAAGGACGCCATCTTTATGGTCTACGGCCTGGAAAAAATCCTGCCCAGGTGGGATGGCATGACCCTGCTGACTGAGCAGCCCCTGGAAGGTATCCTTGCGCTGTACAGGAAGATATAGCAGGCACTTCAGAGAAATATCTCACCACAGAGACTCAGAGAACACAGAGAAAAACATTTTCCGTTTGCCGGGTTCACGGCAAACGGAAAGGTTTCCAACACTCCGTGTCCCCGGTGACTCAAGCGATAGCCCGTTTAAACGGGGTGAGCGGGTGGTGATATGTGATGGGCACAAAAAAAACCGGGGGTAAACCCGGTTTTTTAACGCTATGCGCTTTGCGTCTTTACTTCCTCTTGAGGACCTTTTTGGCCGCGGCTACGACATGGGATACCCCCAGCCCGTATTTCTCAAGAAGCCCCTCATAGGTCCCGGACTCTGCAAAGGTATCCTGAATCGCCACCCTCTCCATGGGAACCGGCGCCTCTTCAACGATCACCTCGGCCACTGCACTTCCAAGGCCCCCGTACATGTTGTGCTCTTCAGCCGTCACGATGGCACCGGTCTCAGCCGCCGCCTTTGCAATAATATCCCGATCAATGGGTTTGAGCGAGGGCATGGCCAATACCCGACATGATATATTCTCTTTTTCCAATTCCTGGGATGCCTGAACGGCCCGGCCCACCATGATACCCACACCAATCACCGTGACATCCGTTCCGGGGACCACCTCATAGCCCTTTCCCAGTTGAAATCCATCATTCTTCCATGAAACGGCAAGCACCGGGTTCCGACACATCCTCAGATACACGGGACCATCACAATCAAAGGCCACCTTCATGGCCCCCCTGACCTCCTCACCGTCCGAGGGTGCGATCAGGGTCGTATTGGGAATGGACCGAATGATCCCCAGGTCCTCTGTGCAGTGATGGGTGGGCCCGTCATGGGAGTCGGACATTCCGCCGTAATGGCCCCCTACCACCACCTTCAGGTTCGTATAGGCGACCGACTGCCGGAACTGCTCCACGCACCGCATGGAAAGAAAGGTGCTGAAAGAATTGACCGTGGGCAGCATGCCCACTGCAGCCAGGCCTGCCGCCATTCCCATCATGTTCTGCTCGGCAACCCCCACATTGAAAAACCGCTCAGGATATTTCTTGGAAAAACCCTTGGTCATGGTCGATCCGGAGAGATCCGCATCCAGCACCACAAGGTTGGGATAATCGGAAAACATCTCTATGAGACAATCACCGTACACTTCCCGCATGGATTTCTTTTCTACTTCAAACATATCATTTCACCTCTTCCAGGGCAGCGTCCAGTTGTGATTCGTCGCCCACCCCGTGCCAGGTACAGGTGTCCTCCATAAAAGAGACGCCTTTGCCCTTTGTGGTTTTCGCTATAATGATGGAAGGTTTTCCCTTGACCTGCCGGGCCTTCTCGACGCAGGCAAGGAGGTCCTCCATGTTATGGCCGTCGCAGGTAAATACCTCCCATCGAAAGGCCCTCCACTTGTCCACCACCGGCTCAATATCTATAATGTCACTGGTGTTGCCGTCCAGTTGAACCCCGTTGTTGTCAAGGAAGGCTGTCAGGTTATCAAGCTGGAACTGGGCCGCGGCCATCCCCGCCTCCCAGATTTGCCCTTCCTGGGATTCTCCGCACCCGATGATCGCATAGACCCGGAAGTCTTTCTTCTGAAGCTTTGCTCCCAGGGCCATGCCGGTGGCCACCGAAAGCCCCTGACCCAGTGAACCGGAACTGATATCCAGGCCGGGCACCTTTGTCATGTTGGGATGTCCCTGAAGAATACCGCCGATATTTCGAAACAGATTCATCTCTTCCCGCGGGAAAAACCCCCGTTCAATAAGGGTCCCATAGAGGGCGGATGCCGCATGGCCCTTGGAAAGGACGAACCGGTCCCGATCCGGCCAGTCCGGATTCTTGGGATCAATCTTCATGACCTTGTTAAAAAGTACCGTGAGGATCTCAACGGCCGACAATGAACCCCCGGGGTGGCCCGACCCTGCAATGCAGGTCATCTCCACAATGTTTGACCTGATTTTTGCGGCAACCGCCACCAGGCTTTCTTTCTCTTCTGAAGATAATGGCATAATGATTTCCTATACGGCTGTCGGAAAACTTCCATCGGTCCGCCTCAGGCGGATTATCCTCATCCCTCGTCACTGCGGCGTACTACTATGTACGCCTCACTCCTCAGAATTTCGGATGCCTTGCATCTGAATATTTTCCATCAGCCTCCAAAAGGGTTGCAGATTTACTGTGTTTCTTCTCCAATAACGTACCTTTCCTTATATGTCATTAGCGTTCTATTGGTCAAGTGTCTGACCACCATAAGGGTTCCACGACCAGAGGCTCTTGCCTGAGGTTAGCAGTGGAAGGGCATTGTTCCAAGAATTTATAATCTAAAGTGAGGGTTGATCTGGCAGTTAAAATCTTCGGACCTGCCAGAGACAGGAATAATGGCAGTAGCCTTCAATTGGCGGATTTTGCAGCTTACTTATCGTTATGTTACTTTTAGAAAATTAGAGTTCGTTATGACTACTGAAAGAAAGCGTTTAACGCCAAAATCAGCGGC
>JAFDIX010000489.1 GCA_019307805.1 Deltaproteobacteria bacterium
GTGTCGCTTCAAGATAACATGTTATTGAATACCTCGGGACTCTGTCCCGCTGAAAGCGGGATTGCCTATTTCACGGTTTCTTCCGGAAACCGTGAAAAAAATGAATCCAAAGAATCCTGTAACTCCTGTCTAATTTCTCTTTCTGCCTTTCCCGTTGAATCCCCGACTTGTCGCGCAGAAGCTACACCGAAGCGAAGGCGGAAGCTTCGGGGCTATTCAGCGGGGTTAATCCTGTCTAACGGATAAAGATGGATAAAAAAATCCTGCTCATAGATGATGATGAGAAACTCCAGAACCTGCTCACGGAGTACCTAAAGGGGTATGGATTTCAAATATCAACATTTCCGGACGGGAATGACATCCTCAGAAATATCCAAAAGAATTCTCCGGACATCGTTATTCTGGATATCATGCTGCCTGGGAAAAACGGGTTGGATGTGCTCAAGGATATTCGCGGGGAATACAACGTGCCGGTGATCATGCTGACCGCCAGGGGAGAGGATGCAGACCGGATCGTGGGCCTGGAACTGGGGGCGGACGATTATCTCCCCAAACCCTTTAATCCCAGGGAACTGCTTGCCAGAATGAATGCCGTGATTCGAAGGGCCCCCGACAGGACCCGGGATCAAGAGGCGTTTCAAGGCATGCAGCGTCAGCTCAAGGCCATCATGAGCGCGGATGTAAAGGACTACAGCCGCCTCATGGGAGAAGACGAACTGTCGACCATTCAACGGCTGAACGCCTACCGGGACATTCTGGCCGGGCATATCAAGGAATTTTCCGGGCGCGTTGTGGACTCGCCCGGAGACAACCTTTTGGCGGAATTTGGAAGCGTGGTCAATGCGGTGCAGTGTGCGATGAAGATTCAGGGGCATATCAAGACCCAAAATGCCGAGCTGGCCCCTGATCGAAGGATGGAGTTCCGCATCGGCATCAACCTCGGGGATGTGATTATGGAAAAGGGAAAAATTTATGGGGACGGTGTCAATATCGCCGCCAGGGTCGAGGGGCTGGCTGAACCCGGAGGCATATGCATAACCGGAAGCGTCTATGATCAGGTGGAAAACAAGATTCCCCTGATATATGAGTTTTTGGGCGAGAAACCCGTCAAAAACATCATAAAACCGGTGCGCACCTATCAGATACGAGTTGGCGATGAGGTAAAAGGTTGAAGGCTGAAGACTGCAGGCGCTGAGAGCTTAGCGCAAAGCGGGAAAAAAATGTATCTCTCGCAGAGGCGCAGAGGGCGCAGGGAAAAACTGTTACTTTCAAAAATTATTAGCTCTGTGATCTTTGCGGGCTCTAGGGCCGAAGGCCCGGGCGAGAGACAAATTCTGTACTTGTTACTCGTCACTGTAAACGGAATGTAAAGCAAATGTAAAAGAATGTAAAAAGAGGTGACAGTGCTAGGGAAAAGGGTTCTACTCGTAGATGACGACAAAAAGCTCCGGGCGCTTTTAACGGAATACCTGGAGGACTATGGGTGCGATGTTACAGCCCTGGAGGATGGTACGGGGGTCTCTGAGACGATTCAAAGGAAGGCACCGGACATCGTCATTCTGGATATCATGTTGCCGGGGAAAAACGGGCTGGACGTGCTGAGAGAAATTAGGCTGAGATTTCCCGTGCCGGTCATCATGCTGACTGCCAAGGGCGAGGATGCGGACCGGATCGTGGGTCTGGAACTGGGGGCGGACGACTACCTCCCCAAACCCTTTAACCCCAGGGAACTGCTTGCCAGGATGAAGGCGATACTTCGAAGGGGCTTGGGCCTGGAGACCGAGGGCATGGGAGAAGAGGGGGATGCGCCTCTCGAGGCCGGTGGATTGATACTCAATCGTGCGAAACAGGTCCTGGTCAGGGAGGGCGAAGAAGTGGAACTCTCCACCACCGAATACAAAATCATTGAGGCCCTCATGAGAAACCCCAACCGGGTGCTGAGCCGGGATCAGCTCATGACACTTTCCCGAGGGCGGGACTTCGTGGCATTTGACAGGAGCATTGATGTACACATCAGCAAACTGAGGGCGAAAATAGAATCCGATCCCCGTTCCCCAAAAACCATCAAAACCATATGGGGGTCGGGATACATGTTTGTGGACGCATCATGAAGCCGGGAAAACTCTACATAAAGATCTTTTTATCCTTCCTGATGATTCTCGTGGTCACCGAGATCCTCATTTTCGGTTTCTTTATCGCGACGGTGGGGAAAGCCTTTCGGGACAAATACGAGGATTACACCGTGGGCAAGATCCGCATTGTCAAGCAGGTGATTGAGGATAAGATTCGCACTGCCCCGGAAGGAGCCCTGGATCAAAACATCCCCCTGAAAGAATTTATCGAGCAGTTTGGCGATTTCTTCAGTGCAAAGGTCTGGCTCAGCGCCCCGGATGGGACCCCCCTGGTCAAATCCTTCCCTGGGAAAATTCCGGAGGGCTTGGACAGCATCAGGAATATGCACGAAAGGGATTATGGGGATTTAACGATTCGTTTCGGCCATAGAAGGCATACGGGATTCTACGGGGACCTCCCTATTGACGTTGGAGAGGGACGGATGGGCCGCCTGCATGTCTTCTTCGAAAAAACAGGGCCGCCGAGACCGGAAGGCGCATTTGCGCTGGGACTGGTGATACTCGGCCTCATTATCGCCGTTTTGACCATCCCCGTTTCCAGGTTCATCACCAAAAGGATCAAGAACCTGAGTGAATCGGCAAACATCATCGCAGAGGGGAACCTTTCCCACAGGGCCGCGGTAAAGGGAAAGGATGAGATCGGCGAATTGTGCCGTGCCTTCAACCGAATGGCGGAAAAACTGGAGCAAATGATAGAAGGAGGCAAGGAACTGACTGCCAATATTTCTCATGAATTGCGAACCCCCCTTGCCCGGATTCGCATTGCCGAGCAACTCCTCGCGGAAAAGCTGGAGCGACATGAACACGAGGACCTGGAAAGACACCTCAACGACATTCAAGAGGATATCGGGGAGTTGGATCGCCTCATCGGCCGCATCCTGGATCTTTCAAAGCTGGATATACATGACAAACCCGTCAATATGGAGCCCTTCGACCTGGCAAACCTCGTAGAGGATCTTTTGGAAAGGTTTCAGCCGGCGCTTCAGCAGAAGCGGATCGCCCTCACCAGTGATTTGACACCGGTGCCACCCTTGAACGGAGATCAGGAGGCCATTGCCACAGCCCTTTCCAATGTTCTGGACAATGCAGTGAATTACACGCCCGAGGGAGGGCGGCTCATAGTAGAAATCACACCCCAAGAGGATGCCGTGAGGATAGGCATTACAAACACCTGCGAGGCACTCAGCCCGACAGATTTGACCCGGATATTTGATCCCTTTTACCGGGCGGAGGGATCCCCCCGCAGTGGCGGGACAGGCTGGGCAGGAGGATCAGGCCTGGGTCTGGCCATCACCCGGAAAATCATTGAAAAGCATGGGGGCACCATAGAGGCCGCCAACACGGAACAAGGCGTGATGATCCAAATGACTCTCCCGAAGGGCAAGC
>JAFDIX010000490.1 GCA_019307805.1 Deltaproteobacteria bacterium
GGCTAAGCAAAGCAGACGCCGAACGGATGGGGTTTGTCTATTACGATAGCGTAGAAAACGCCCTTAAAGAAGAGCTGAAATCTCGGGGCAGCCATTCTGCCGTTGCAGTGTTAACCCACGGAGGGGTTACCTTGCCGATGATCCAATAAATCTAAGAAAGATGGTCACCTAATCAAGAGGATGGAAAAAGTATAATTGGTTGGACCTTCAGGAAATGTGCTCTATGCTGACCCGACGACACCAGGAACTCGTTAAGGTTCGTTACTTTATTTGAACTGCTCCTTTATCTTCGAAAAGGCATTCACTGAGGCATGGGCCGTACTAACGGCCAAGCCTGAGCCACATTTCATCCGCATCCAGTCCTGATGGGCCAAGATGGAGCCTGCGGCAAAAACGGTTTCAAATGCGGGGAGGCCCTCGTTGTTCAGGGGCCGGAATAAATCGTCTGTTTCAAGACCAGCTTGGTTGGCCGGATGCCCTCGAGAATCCAGGAGTTCTTTCCGGTGCCAGTCTTTCCTGTCCCCAGGTTGGAATACTGGCAAATTGAACAGCGTCTCCCTGATCCCTCGCCTGCTCGCGTAAAGGCCACCCCCCATAAAACGGCCGCTGGCCAGGATAACTCCCTGGCTTTGAACCACCACCTTCCGGCCTTTTGTGTCCAAATGGAGGATTAATTCACTGTTGTCACCACGATTTACCGTCAACACTTGTTCTTGCAAAAATTGGCGAACCCCTATGGCTTGAAGTCCCACTTCAAAAGCCTCCTTAAGACGCAAACCGGGAACTGAAGGGGGGATCGTTGGGATTTCAAACAGGGGAATTCCGATCTCTTTCTCCAGTTCCGATAAAACCTCGTCGGAATTACGCATCCCGCAAATGGAAGGCATACCAACCACCCGGGCATCCCGGATATGGGGTTTGATTTCCTGGGCAAGCTTTCTTCGGGATTCAGGCGTCTCCAAGATCTGTGCAGTGATTTCACCGGCAAGTAACTCTTTTCCACCAGCGTTTCCCGGGAAAAAAACCCTGACCGCCCTTAGTTCCGGCCATCTTTCTCTTAAGGTGGCCACAATGCGGCCGGCGCTGAAATCCTTAAGCCCGAAAAAATCGACAATCAGGCCTTTTGGCTGGTTTTCCAGGGCCAAAACCCCGTTCCACATGGTTTTAGGCACACAATAGGTCGTTTTCACGGTTCCTAAGGAGGTAATCATCTTGGCATTTTGCTCCACCCGTCGACAATAGGGGATGCCCGCATCATGGAGAAAGGGTAGTAATTCCCCGAAGGCAGATAGGATGTCTTCTTTTTTTAAGCGTGAATAAGGATGTTCGGGTAGATCCCTTCCGAGCGCATCCATGGCGGCCCACGGGTCGTTCCAGGATCTATTCTCCTGGACTGGATGTACACCCATGAGGTCTAAAAGACCGCTGGCCAGGAGGATTCCTTTGGGACGTCCGATTTGAACGACCGACACACCGCGATTTGCTGCAAAAAGGGCAGCGGACATACCAGCCATGCCCGTGCCGATCACGGCAAGGTCACACTGTATGGTTTCGGAAATGGACATGGGATTTGAATCTCTTTCTGTTTTTAAACTCTATTTATCGTTCCAGGTCGAAAAGACCGCAATGCAGTGCCTCCAGGAATTCTGCCCGGACAAGTTGGCCGTCCCAGAGTATGGGGCGCTGGCCCTTCCACCGCTCATTGAGAAACTTCCTAATATGGTTCAGACCCTGGTCTGGATTAATGTCTCCCTTGTCGATCATATGCGCATCGGTCCTGATGCTGCAAAAGGTCCCCTGACAGGAACCCTTGCCCAGACGGCTGCGTAGGGCCACCGCCTCAAAGCTGGGCGATCCTCCTTGTTCACGAATGGATGCAGCGATGCTGTCCACAACGCTTTTTGGCACCATTTCGCATTCACAAAGAAGGACGTCTTCGGGATTGTTGCTTTTCATATACTCCTTTGGGGACAATCCCGGGTAGGACCATCCACTTACCTGAGTTTCAGGGAGAGGCACGGTCCCGGTGAGGCAAGGGGCTGAAATCCCCAGTTTATGACAGATCATGTCTGCGGTTCTTTCCGCCATAAGCCGGTACGTGGTGAGCTTTCCACCGGTGATGGTGACGAAATTGTCAAGGCCGTCGTGGCTGTGGTCGAAGATAGTGAAGCCCCGGCTCACGGACCGGTCATCGCCCTGACTCTCTATCTGCACAAGCGGTCTTACCCCGGCGTAGGCCCGGATATAGCGGGCCTCTTCCAGAATAGGGACCATTGCAGCACCTTCCTCTATGATACGGTCCACTTCTTCAACAGTAGGACCGATCGTCTCCAGGGACGAGATCCGAAGTGAGGTGGTGCCCAGGATGGAAACCGTACCCCCAGGGACCAGGATATCGGCATCTGAAGGGGAACGCAGTCGATTGATGACCCGTTCCGTGATCCTCTGGGAGGTAATGAGAAGGGTGCCTTTGGAATAGAGGACGTGTACGGGAATACCAGCAAGGGCCGCAATGTCCCCTGCCCATGCGCCGGTTGCATTCACCACGAGATCCGCGCTCACCGTTCTTTCTTTGCCCAACTGTTTGTCAAAAAGGCGAACGGATTGGATGTGATCTTGTTTCAGATCGAATCCCACCACCGGTGCATACCGCAGCAAGCGAGTCCCGAGACTCAGGGCATGTGCCACGTTTTCCAGGGACAGCCGAAAGGGGTCAACCGAGGCATCTTCCAGGGCAAAAGCAGCAATCAGACTCCCTGAAAGAACGGGCTCCATGTCCAGGGCCTCTCTGGGCGTAAGTTCTTGAACGGGGATACCGCATTTGGCACACATCAGAGGGAAGTCGGCTATAAAGTTTTCATCATCTCCCTCCACAGCAACAAAAAGGCCACCCGTCTCTTCGATACACTGGGGGGCGAGCCGTTTCAGGAGTTCCCCCTCTTCCCGGCACTCCATGGCCGATACCGTATCATTGGACACATAACGGGCTCCACTGTGCAGCAAGCCGTGGTTTCCACCGGAGGCACCGGCGTTGATATCCATCTTTTCAGCCAGGATGCACTGGACGCCCCGCAAGGCCAGGTCCCGGGCAAGACCTGTCCCGGTGGCACCTCCGCCGATGATCAAAACCTGGGTCTCCAAATCAGTCATATCCTCATACTCGTCAAGTCAGCTATATATCGAATTTTCCCGCTCTGAAAGCTTTCAGGTACCCCATACAGTAATCGTCTCCCCCCATGAGCGTCTCAGAAGCAGTGATGTTGGCCATCATGGCATTGTCAAGGGGGTCGACGATAGCTCCGTCTAAACCTTTGGCAATGGCCATTGTCATGAAAGTCCGGTTCATAAATTTTCTCTTTGGCAACCCGTAAGAGATATTGGACAGCCCGCACATGGTATGGACCCCCTCGAAATTGGTCATAATCTTTTCTACAGCGTTTAGGAATTCAATACCGAAAGTATCGTCCGTGGAGATCGGCTGGACCAGCGGGTCCACATAGATGTTGTCCAG
>JAFDIX010000491.1 GCA_019307805.1 Deltaproteobacteria bacterium
CACCCTGGGGCACAGCTTTATTCCCGCACCCATCCACGCAGGCGGGCTGAGGTATCATGGTATGGCCCCCCTTGTGAGCCAGCTCATTATGGACGGTTTGATCCGGCCCGAGGCAATCCCGCCAATGGAGACCTTCCAGGCCGGCATCACCTTTGCCAGGACCGAGGGCTTTATCAGTGCTCCTGAAACAAACCATGCGGTGGCCATAGTTATCCGTGAAGCCATCAAGGCCAAGGAAGAGGGAAAGGAGAAGGTCATCCTCTTCAATTGGAGTGGCCATGGCCTGGTGGATATGGCGGCCTATGATGCCTACATCAAAGGACAACTCTCTGACTATGCCCTTCCGGAGGAAGAAATCCACAGGGCACTGGGGGACATCGAACCGCTTCCGAAACCGAACCAGTACAAACCGGGAACCGTTTAGACCGGCGCCCCAGTATTGAATATTTTGCCACCGGAGGTCAGTTCACTGGGCCTCCGGTGTTTTTCCCTTTAAAAGAAATCCCATGAAAAGAGAGAAAACCCCACCGGAAGACGACTACAAGATTCGATGTCCGAAGCTGGGCCATCAGATCGCCTTCTCCTATTGCAGGGTGGAGAACAGGGGATCGCCCTGCTTCAAGACATTGGATTGCTGGTATCCACACTTTTTGGTAGAAGAATTTTTGAAGGAACATCTCACCCCGGAGGAGTGGGAGAAGACCTTTGAAAAACCCACCAGGCCCAAGATGCTCACCCTGGTAGAATTGGTTCAACAGGCCAAAGAGCAGAAAAAGGATAATTCATGAACAGAGAGGAAATACTTTTGGGGAATGGGGCTATAGCCCTGGGGCTCCTGGAGGCTGGGTGTCAAGTGGTGACCTCCTATCCGGGCACCCCCAGTTCGGAAATCCTGCCTGAAGTAATCCGTCTCGTTAAATCCGAGGGGCTCCACACCTACGTGGAATGGTCCACCAATGAGAAGGTGGCCCTGGATAATGCTTTTGCAGCCTCAATCACGGGGAAAAGGGCCGCATGCTGTATGAAGCAGGTGGGACTCAACGTGGCCGCCGATACTCTTATGAGTGCGGCCTACCAGGGTACCGTGGGTGGTCTCGTGATTATCTCATGCGATGATCCCGGTCCACATTCCTCTCAGACCGAGCAGGACACCCGGTTTATGGCCCGTCTTGCCAAGGTCCCTGTCCTGGACCCATCCACCCCCCAGGAGGCCAGGGAAATGGCCGGCCTGGCATTGGCCCTGTCTGAAGAATTCAGGATTCCTGTCATCCTCAGGCCCGCTATACGGGTGTGCCACGCCCGGCAGAATATCGCCTTCAATCCGATCGAAGAAAACGGCCCCAAAGCCTCTTTTGAAAAAGATCCCCAGAGGTGGGCAGCCACGCCCAAGTTCCGGCTCACCCTTCACGGAGAACTCAACAAAAAGCTGGAGAAAATCGGGAAGCGGTTCGAAGAACTCCCCCAGGTTAATTTTCACAACCTCGAAGAAGGAAAATCCTACCCTCTGGGCATTGCTGCAGGGGGTGTACCCTTTGCGGTTGTGCGGGATATTCTCATGGAGGAGAAACGCGACGACATTCCCCTTCTCAAGCTGGGAGCCCCCTATCCCTTTCCCCGGTCCCTGGCAGATGAATTCCTCAAGGCCTGTGACCGGATCCTCGTCATTGAAGAGACCGACACCCTCATTGAGTATCTTTTTGGGGAAAGAAAAAAGGTCCTTGGCCGGCTCTCGGGGCATGTCCCTGCTGAAGGAGAACTGGTTCCCCAGGTCATCCATGGGATCATCAACCGTGTTCTCATGGAACTCACACTCCCTCCCCTTCCCGAGGATGAAGACGGCGAAGCCCTGGCGCTGGTGCAGCAGTTGGAACTCCCGGTCCGAAGGCCCACCCTCTGCCCCGGATGTGGACACAGGGCGGCATTTTTTGCCATCAGGAAGGCCCAGCCCAAGGCCATTTTCACCTCGGACATCGGCTGTTACACCCTGGGGTTGAATCTCGGGGCAGTGGATACCTGTCTGGATATGGGAGGGGCCATTACAATGGCTTCGGGCTTCTACCATTCCTTTTCCCAGGATGATATAGATCAACCCATTGTCGCGACCATCGGTGACTCCACCTTCTTTCATTCCGGTACTGCAGGTCTGATAAACGCCGTGTATAATGATGCCCGATTCATTCTCGTGATTCTGGACAATTTGACAACCGCTATGACCGGTATGCAGCCGACCCCCGCCCTCGGCACAAGGGCGGATGGAAGCCAGGGAAAGGCCGTTTCCCTGGAAAGGGCCGTGGCAGGTTGCGGTGTGGATTTTATCGAGGTGGTAGATCCCTACGGGACCAAAGACATGTCTGATACTCTGAAACGGGCCTTTGAGTATGTGAAAGAACCCCAGGGGGGCATTGCCTGCATCATTGCCCGTCACCCCTGTATTATCGCCTACAGGGAGGAGGCCATTCCTGAGAAGAAAAAGGTTGCCATCACCGATGATTGTACCGATTGCAATTTCTGTCTGGATCGGTTTGAGTGCCCCGCCCTCTATCACGATGAAGAACTGGAGCGTACCAACATCAACAGACAGATCTGCTCGGATTGCGGGGTGTGTCTGCAGGTCTGCCCGAAGGGCGCCATAGTAGAAGTCGAGGCATAGCATGGATGCAAGGAATATTTTACTGTGCGGATTGGGTGGACAGGGAATTCTTTTCATGACCAAGATCCTGGCCCAGACCGCACTGGCCAAGGGATTTAACATGATGGGCGCAGAAACCCATGGCATGGCCCAGCGGGGAGGGTCCGTGATCTCTCATTTGCGGTTGGGGGAGGTTGAAAACTCCCTGGTGAGGACCGGATCAGCCCATATCCTTCTTGCCCTGGAAAAAAATGAAGGGTACCGGAACCTTCCATTTCTTTCCAATGGGGCCAAAATGTTCGTGAATGCCGAGACAGATGACTTCCCGGTAGAGGCGGCAAAGGCATTCCTCAAAAAAAATCAAGTCACCTACCATACCATTCCTGCATCAGCGTTGGCCGAAGATCTGGGAGCACCCCTCTCATCCAACCTGGCCCTCCTGGGCTTCTTCTCTGCCTTTGATGAGGGGCCGGTAAGCCATGATGAACTGCGAGCGACCATAGAGAACATCAGTCCGGATCGGTTCAAAGACAATAACCTCAAGGTTTTCGATGCAGGTCTTCAAAGGGGCCGTCAGAAGAGGGGGAAGTGAGCAGCGCTGCAGGCCTTATCCTTGCGGCAGGGGCCTCCAGCAGAATGGGGAGGCCGAAGCAACTTTTGCCGGCAGGCAATGTGAGCCTTCTGGATCGAATCATCAGGGAGGCGCTTCACTCCGAACTCGATCCCGTTGTTTTGGTTCTTGGCCATCGGGCCGGGGAGATAAGGGAAACACTGGTCACCGATCTCAACCATCCGAAACTGCGCGTCCTGGAAAACAAAAATTATCTCCATGGCATCAGCACTTCCATTGTGACGGGACTCCTGGAGGTGGAAAGGACATGTTAAAAAATATCTGGATTCCGAGCTCCCTCTGGGCGCTATCCAATTGGAGGGGAAAAGATCCCATCCCGTGGTCATTGGTCGCAGTCTCTTTCCTGATCTCCACAAAATGCGAGGCGACACTGGAGCGAGAAACCTCTTTTTAAAATACCCGGATCAAATCTGCCTGGTGGCCCCGAAAGGGGAATACCGGGACATAGACGTGGATACGCCCGCAGATTATCAAGAATTATTGGAAACCCTGGACAGGGACTAAAACAACGATTGGACTATAGCCAAGAGGTCTGTTATGGCAAAAGCCGAGGAATATCTGAGCCGGGTCTCCATTTTTGCCCTTATGAAGAAAGATGACCTGAAAAGAATTGCCGCACTGGCACAGGAACATTTCTACCGGAAAGGAGATGTCATCATCAGGGAAGGTGATAAAGATGGCAGGCTCTTTGTGATCGTAAACGGTATGGTAGACGTGGTGAAGGGCCTGGGGAGTGAAAATGAGAAACGACTCGCCACCCTTGGCCCCTACAGCTATTTCGGTGAGATGGCCCTGATCGACGATCTGGTGCGTTCGGCCAGTGTAAAGGCCAATGAAGAAACCCAACTTCTCTCCCTGGATCATCTGAACCTGAAAAAGGAAATCGAGAAGTATCCTGCCCTGGCCATTGAGTTGCTCCAGATGTTGAGCCGGCGTATTCGTGCCATTGAAAAGACCATGATCAACACGCTGGGCAACTTCCTGCCCATTTGCGCCTACTGCAAAAAGATACGCGACACCGATGATTCATGGGTCTCCGTGGACACCTATATTTCGGACCATTCGGAAACCGAGTTCACCCACGG
>JAFDIX010000065.1 GCA_019307805.1 Deltaproteobacteria bacterium
CGTGAACCCCTTTCTGAGAATCTTCAATGCCATTCCCCTTCCCACCTGGATTCCCATATTGATCGTTGCCATGCCGACCCTCTGGTGGTCCATGTCCATGCTTCTCTTCATCGGTACCTTTTTTGCCGTACTCAACAACACTATTTTAGGCATTCGGAGTATCGATCGCCGTTACGCAGAGGCGGGTGAGATGCTGGGTTCAACGGACAAACAGATACTCTGGCGTGTTGCGGTCCCCTTTGCCATGCCCAACATCTTTGCGGGGATACTGAGCGCATGGATTCTCTGTATCATGGTGGTGATCATCGCGGAGATGATCGGCGCCAGTACGGGAATCGGCTGGTACCTCATGTACACGCGGGGATGGGGAGAATATCGAAAGGTTATCGCCGGCATGCTCTGGAGTGGTCTCATCGGCCTGGCAGGGTACGAGGCGGTAAAATTGCTGGAGAATCATATGCTGCGATGGCGTACCGGTATTCTGAGATAAGGCTTGTCTAAAAAAACAGGTTTTTAATCCAGTAACCGGAAACACCTCACTTTAATTATAAAATGATTTAACCGTGAAGTGCAATGAACCCATTATAAATCTTTAACTTTTAGGAGGAGGATATGGACCTAAATAGAAGAGATTTCTTGAAAGGAGCAGCCGGAGTGGCTGCGACGGCAGGAGTTGCAGGAATTGGAGGAAGCAGCCTTCTCCACGGCCTGGCAGGAGAGAGCGTGGCCGCTTCTGAAATCAAAAACCCCGCACTTGCGACCTTTCCCACCGCCATGTGCCATGCCCCCATGCGGATGATGTACGAAAAAGGGTTTTATAAACAGTTCGGTCCCAAAAATCTGACCTTGAGGGTCATCTCCGACAGGGATCCGGTGAACGAGGGCCTGGCGGGAGGCAAGTTACAATATGCCTATGGCGGGGGACTGGAGTGTGTCATACTCATTGATCGCGGCATGCCCTTTGTCGTGACCGGAGGCGTCCATGCAGGTTGTATTCGGGTGGTTTCCCAGCCGGGAATCGAGAGCTGGAAACAGTTGAAGGGAAAGAAAATCGCGGTGAACATGATGGGATCTTTCCCTTATTTCATTGCCTGCAGTATGCTCACCAAGGCCGGACTGGACTTCAAAAAGGATGCACAATTACTGGTCGTATCCCCCCCGGATATGATTCCTGCCTTCCGGCAGAAAAAAGTTGATGCGATCGCCATGTGGGATCCCATTCCCATGCTTATTCCCGAACTGGGCATTCCCCATCACATGCTCTGGGACATGAACACGGCACCCCGGTGGAAGGACGAGGTGTGTTGTTTCTCCCTGCAGCCAAGGTCTGTGATCGAAAAACACCCGGGCCTGGCCTGGCAGTTCAACGAGTGTATTACCGCCGCGTCCCACTGGCTGGAAGAAAGCGACGACAATATCCGGGAGTGCGTGGATATCCAGATCAAGAAGAAATACACTCCTGGCAAAGCCAAGGCCAAGTTCCAGTTTGATCTGATCAAGAGCTATGACTTCTCAATTTGCGGTAACCAGGACATATGCGAACGATCGCTCGATTGGTTCTGCGATCTGGGTGCACAGTTCGGCGCACTCAAGCATTCAAAAAAAGATCTGATGAAGCTAATGTGGCATGATTATACAAAGCTTCCCAAAGGACCTGCGTAATCTATTCTAAATGACAAAGCTCCTGCCGCGTTGCAGAAGTGCAGCCGGCAGGAGTTATTAATTGGGGGAATGGGAAGTGCCAAAGGATGTGAACGTTCCAATCATTCAAATCAAGGACGTGGCCAAGAGTTACGGTGATTTTGAGGTCATCAGAAACATTTCTCTGGATGTGGGCGATGGTGATTTTGTCGTCTTCATGGGCCCCACCGGATGCGGCCGTACCGTCCTGTTCAGGCTCATCGCAGGCTTTGAGCAACCGACGGGCGGGACAATCTCCTATGAAGGGGCGGCGGTGACGAGTCCCGGACCGGAACGGGGGATGATCTACCAGGATGTGCTTTTGTTTCCCTGGATGAAGGTGCTGGAAAATGTGGTCTACGGTCTCAAGACCCGGGGATTTCCAAAGGAAGAATACGAGCGGGAAGGGCGCGAGTGGCTCAAGCGCATTGGCCTGGGGAAGTTCGAAAATAATTATGTGTACGAACTCTCGGGCGGCATGCAGCAAAGGGTCGGGATCGCCCGAATCATGGTGAACCGCTCCAAGGTGATTTTGTGTGATGAGCCCTTTGGCAGCCTTGATTGGATTGCCAGGGAAGTATTGCAGACCGAGCTGCTCAAGATCTGGGGCGGCACAAACGGCTCTGCTCCCGAGGAAAGTGATCAAGACAGCGTGCAGAAAAGGACCATCCTGCATACCACCCACAGCATTGAAGAGGCCGTGTTTCTGGGACAAAAGGTGGTCATTCTTTCGGGACGCCCTTCAGAAGTTGTGGAGGTTGTGGATATCGAACTTCCCGAACCCCGCCGGGACGGGAAGGTTCGTTTTACCAAAGAATATGCCGAGCTGGTGGAATACATCAGCGCGAAAATCCTATAAGCTGTCATTTCGGAGATCGAATATGGGGAATATTGTAGAGGCCACAAACCTTAAAAAGGTATTTGAGCCCGATATTGTTGCGCTTGATGGTTTTGACCTTCAGATTGAAGAGGGGGATTTTGTCGCTATCATTGGTCCCAGTGGCTGTGGAAAGACCACCTTCATGCGAATGGTGGCGGGATTTGAGAGCATCACTGGGGGGACCCTGATGTTCGAGGGAAATCCCGTAGAGTCGACAGATTACAATCGTGGGGTTGTTTTTCAGGACGTACGCCTCTTCCCCTTCCTGAAGATTGAGGACAATTTAAAATACGGCATGGTCACCCGGGGTCTGAATTCGGGGAAACGGGAGCAGGTGTTTGAAGAGATCGTCGATCAATTCAGACTGGAGGAATTCCTTTCCTTTTATCCCCATCAGGTATCCCTCGGAACCCAGCAGAAGGTGGGCATGGCAAGGGTATTGGTCAACGACCCGGACCTGATTATGTGTGATGAGCCATTCAACAGTCTGGACTGGAGAACGCGAGAAGAATTGCAAAGACGTATCCTGGAATTGTGGAAGGATAAAGGGAAGACTATCATCTACGTGACCCACAATGTGAGAGAGGCGGTCTACCTGGCAAAAAAAGTGGTGGTGTGTACTGTGAGACCGGGAAAGGTCAAGGAGATTGTGGATATCGACCTCCCCGATGAGCGGTGGCTGCCCGAGGTGCGACTCGGCGAGAGGTTCCTGGAATTGGTCCGGCAGACGGCGGATTCCCTCAAGGACGAAGTCATCAAGGGCCGGGAACTTGAGAATGCCGTGGGTTACTAAAAAAGAATGATTTGATTGCCGTTTTGGAGATCATACCATGAATATCGAAGAACTCGCTGAGGCCGCAGGAAAGCGTGCCAATGAATATCGGTATACGCCCACCAAAAAAGGGTTCCATTGAAGTGAGGGCGTATTCTCCGCGGTCGCGGATATTTTGAAACTTGATATTGACAGGAGTCTCGTACGCATGGCAACCGGGTTTCACGGAGGAGGCGGGTGCCACAAGGATATTGTTTCCTCAGACCCCGAGGAGCTGAAACACCCTGAAACCATGGTCACAGACCCCAAAAAGTCAAAGATGAAGAATATGGGCGGACAATGCGGGGCCCTTTCAGCGGGTATGATGATTATCGGATACCTTTACGGCAGAAGAACCCCGGAGGACGATATTTCCTGTGCCAGTGAGTTGACCTGGGAACTCCAGAACAGATTCGAGGAGACCCTGGGCAGCAAGCAATGCAGCGTACTCAAACCCTTTTATGTAAAAACCAGTGAGGAAGCTGCCCGAAATGAGCCTGGCACCTGCGGAAAAGTGTATGCCACGGGAGCAGAGCTGGCCGTGGAGGTCATCCTTAATGCCCACGAGATCTGTCCGCTCTGCAGCAAGACCGAGGTTCCCGATTGATCCGCCTTCGCAAAAGACTACGGTCTTGCCCGTGGACGAATGCTCAAAAGATCGATATGCTTTGGCGCGATGTCGCCCCGAGGCCGAGGGGCGGATAACAGGATCTGCACGAGGAGGTAAGGGTTCCTGTGAGGATCATACCACCAGCCGTTTTGATGGGGTCACTATTATGTGCCCCCTTTTTTTTGATACCCTACTGAAATACTCAGAAAAGACCTGTAAAGGTTTTGCCCGCCCTTGGAGAAGAAAAACATGAGAACACCTCTTTTCTTGACAGCCTTCGGCCTGGTTATGCTGGTTTCTGTTATTATGGCCGGCCCGGCCTCAGCATACCAGCGTTGTATGCTCTGCGGCATGGACGTGGACAAGAGTGAGACCGCCTTTTACGCCAGGATGAAGAACGGGAGGATGAATCCCCTGTGCAGCATGCAGTGCGTGGTTATGCTGGAGATGAATGCCGGGGAGAAGGCCGTCTCTATTCGCACTGAAAAGTATCCCACAGCCCGTCTCATCAACGCGAAAACGGCGTTTTATCTCTGCGAGAGCAAACAGGTCCCAAAGGGTTCCATGGTGCCCTATATACTGGCGTTCGCGTCCAGGGAAAAGGCGGAAGAATATCAGAGAAAATACGGGGGAAGGATCCTGGCTTTTGATGAGGCCATGGAATTTGTAGTGCAATCCATGACCAAAAAGAAATAGATCAAGATTTGAAATGTCGGGCTATCCCATGGAGCAGTCAATGAAGGGGTACGGAAAAAAACTCCGGTTCAGCCGTCGCAGCCATTGGCTGCTATGGCGAAGTCGGCTACTCCAATACTTCAAACGAAACCCTTGATAAGGTCTTAAAGTATGCGTTATTGGAAAATCTTCCTGATTGTTACGGTCCTCTCCGTCGGCCTGGGGCTCTTCTCCTCATACCGTATGTACGGGCACAAAGTGGAGACCTGTGAACAATGCGGCATCAGCATCAACCCTACCTTTGAGGTGGTGTTCCATCTCAAAGACGGCACAATTAAGCGTTACTGCTGTGTGAATGATGCACTCCATGCCTATCGGGAAATGGCGGATCAGGTGGACTGGGTGGCTGTGACGGAGCAGGAGACCGGGGAAAAGCTGAACGAGACAAATGTCATTTTTGTGGAGAATGATATTGTCACCTGTGAACCCTGCGGCACGAGACTGCATATCTTTGAAGCAGAGACGCATGGCGGGCTCTTTTTTGAACATCGGGTGGACAAATATATGAAGAAATTCGGTGGAAAGATCGTAGACAACCCGTTTCTTGCGGCCAAAAAGGCATTCCAGGAAAAGCAGGAGAAAAATCAATGAGCATCGAGCTCTATGGCACGGAAGGATTGGGGCGTCTGGTCTTGAGACTCATTGGGAGTCTGTCGCGGCGTTTGGGTATTTCAGAAGGGCAGGCGCTTCTTCTTTTACTGGCAGTGATTGTTGTCCTGATTAGCGGGTTTACCTTCTATGACGCCTATGCCCATGGTGTCCGACTCAATCGTTCGCGGAGCATGGCCTTCCAGCAGATGGTGGGAGGCCTGGGCATGGGGGCTGTCAGCTCTCCCAAGTGGTGTTTTCATGCATTTGACCCCCGGTATGAATCCATTTGCTATGCAGCGGCCTATCCTATCCCCGGATCCTACGGGTATTGCCCCTATGATACCATCGTGGCAACAGGGTTTGGTGAACTGGGGAAGAGGACCCACCATATTATACTCAAGGCACCGGAAGGGAAAAAAGATGGGTAGACATTTCAGACTCCTGGAGGCAGCCGCAGAAAATATCATCCGTTATGGTCACAGGACCGGCGTCCTGGTCCTCTGCCTGGCTGTTTTTCTGATCCCCCTGCTTACCGGCCTGGCCATCTCTGAAGCAATTAAAGCGCAGGCGGCCCGCTCCGTTGACGTCGGTCCGGACCTGTTGCTCTCCATGGATTACGGCGGGCGAAGCGGACCTATCTCCATGGACATGGTCGATCGCGTTAAAAAAATGGATTACGTCAAAAAGGTGGTGCCTCGCGTTGTCGGCCGCATGTATTATGGTTCCAAGCTCCTCATCGCTATCGGACTCCCGGAGGAAGAGATTCCCCCCTTTGCCACCCAGATCATCGAGGGGAGGGCCTTCAAACCTGGTGAGCGAAAAGTGATCCTTGCGGGAAAAGGTTATGTCGACTATGTCAGGGGCCTGGGCCGTGAAATAAAGCCGGGGGAAACGGTCAGCCTTACCGACATCCGGGGTGAGACCTGGGGTTATCAGCTTGCAGGGATTATTTCTTCGGAAGACGTCACCCTGTGGAACTATGACGTCATTGTGATGCCCCTTGAGGACGCCCAGGAATATTTCGGCCTGGAAGGCATGGCCACCGAGATCATGGTAAATATCCTGCCGGGATATGAAGTCTCCGTTTTAGGTGAACTCAGGACCTTTGGGGATTTTTTCCGGCTGCAGAGCAAGTCCCTCATGAAGCAGTACATACGCTCAGGCCACGCGGAGAGGCAAACCATCTTCTCCCTGGTGTATGTCATCATTCTCGTGATTGCGATCCCCCTGATTTCCATGCTTTCGGTCTACGGACTGACCGAGAGACGCCGGGAAGTGGGGATTCTCAAGGCTTCGGGCTGGCAGACCTCGGATATCCTGGAGCTGAGCTTCTTTGAAAGCGTTATTCTGAGCCTGTTGAGCGTTGCCGTGGCATTCATCATTTCCATCCTGTGGATAAAGGTCTTTAACGGTTTTGTTATCTCGCGCCTCTTTATCTCCCATGAGGTGTTCTATCCACCATTCCCGGTGCCTGCGGTCTTTTCCTTTTATCTGGTGGTCATTGCCCTTTTTGTCTCCATGACCATCACCCTTGTGGGCACGATCACCAGCACCTGGAAGACCGCCGTGACCCCTCCAGCGGATGCAATGAGGTAGGATTATGGGTGGACCAGTGATAAGGGCCAAAAACCTGACCAAAATCTACAATCCAGGCCGGCCCAACGAGGTGATTGCCCTGCAGGGTGCCAGCCTGGAGATTCAGCCCGGGGAGAGCGTGATCATAGAGGGTCCTTCAGGGAGCGGAAAATCCACCCTTCTGAGCCTTTTGGGGGTCCTGGACCGGCCTTCCCAGGGCCAGGTAATGATTGAAGATGAAGCCGTGGAACGGCTCTCGGATTTTTGGATGTCCAAGCTGAGAAGAGAGAAGATCGGTTTTATTTACCAGCGGTTTAACCTGATTGCGGGACTCAAGGCCTGGGAAAATGTGGGGTATCCTCTCATTCCCGCAGGCGTACCACGAAGAGAAAGGCGCGAAAGGGCCTGTGCCCTCCTGGAACGGCTGGGCATCGGGCACCGGGTGGAGCACAGCGTAGAAGAGATCAGCGGCGGTGAAGCACAGAGGGTGAGTATTGCCAGGGCGCTCATCAATAGCCCGCAAATTATATTTGCCGATGAACCCAGCTCCAACATCGATCTGGCAACGATGGAGGGCGTAATCGAGATCTTCAATGAACTCAAGGAAGAGGGAAAGACCCTCGTCCTTTCCACCAATGATCCCTTTATGGGCGACTTTGGGAAAAAGACGATCACTCTAAGAGACGGGAGGATCGAGGATATCGTCGCAAAATGAAAGGAGGTTTTGAAATGATGAAGAAAATGGGAGTTGGAAGGATTGCCGGTACACTCGTGCTGGGCCTGGTATTTGCCATGTTCTCTCTTACCCCTGGGTTAGCCAGTGAGGCCAAGAAAGCACAAGGGCCCTGCTCTGTGGAACATCCCTTTAAAAAACCACCAAAGGTCACCACCCACCTTCGATGCCAGAACTGCGGTATGAACCGGAACATGTGGGCCAGGACCCGACATATATTCAAGAATTCAGAGGGGGAGCACTACACCTGTTCGATTCACTGCCTTGCGGATATGTCGGTAAGGTCCGGAGAGTCCCCCGAGGATATCCGGGTGGCCGTGTATCTATCTCCGGATAAAATAATCCCTGCGACCCGGGCCTATTATGTGGTGGGCTCCAAGGCCCCGGGTACCATGACCATGGTGAGCAAGCCTGCCTTTGGCGGTAAGGCGGACGCTGAAGGGTTTGCAGCACAATGCGGCGGTAAGGTGGTCCGGTTCCAGCAGGCACTGGCCGCCGCCACAAAGCCCCTGGCCAAGGCCCGAAAAATGATCTTTGCCAAGAGACAGAAAAGGGGGAAGATCGCCATGCCTGAAGCCCGGACCCAGTGTTCCGTCTGCGGCATGTACCCGGCCAGGTATCCCGATGCGCGCGCCCAGGTCATGGGAAAGGATAAGGTGCGCTATCACTATTGCTCCACCCAGTGCCTCTTCAAGGCCCTGGGCGAGGGTAAGGTCAAGCCCATGGCCGTGTGGGTCACACTCCAGGGCAGCGGGCGATATGATTATGCCGGTTCTGCCTACTATGTGGTGGGAAGCCGGGGAAACGGACCCATGGGGCCTGAGGCCTTTGCCTTTGAGACCAAACAGGCCGCTGCTGCCTTTGCCCGGAAAAACGGGGGACAGGTCCTCCGGTTTCAAACAGTGAACTACAATAAAATAATGGAAAAATAGCCATACGATGATTTTACACACACCCACGATACTCATTCTTTTTGCCTCCTTTGTGACGGCAATGCTGGGCATCTATGGCGGGATTTTCGCCTTCAAAGCGGCACGGGTTTCCGGCGGTGACATCACAACAGACCAAATCACCGACCTGGAGACCAGAACGAGATTCCTCCTGATTATCGTGAGTGTGGTCATCGTGGTGAGGGTCCTGGCCATGCCTATTTTCTACTGGGCCCTGGAAAGCGCGGTGCCTGATCTTCCGGGTGCCATGTGCGGGTTCGGGGTATCCCAGGTGGTTCCGGGGCTTACCCGCCTGCTGCAGTATCTCCAGTTCCCGGTCCTGTTTCTGGGTGTGGGCTGGCTCCTGCTGAACACCCTGGACAGCCAGACCCGTCACCAGCCCTTCCTGCGTCGCAAGTTGTATGCATTCGCGGCCATTTCAATACCGATTATTCTGGAATCCCTGGGTGATTTCTATCTTTTCTTTTCCCTAAAACCCCCGCCGGGCTCAGGGCTCAGTTGCTGCTCCACGGTGGCCGACGTGGCCTCGAGACCCACAGCCCTCGTTGCGGGAATTTTTCTGGGTCCGGGGGGGGCAGAGCTTGCCATCAACGCCTACATTATTGCCACAATGGTTTTTCTTTGTTTTCTCATCCTGGTCATGTGGAAGGGCCTGTGGCGCTTACCCTATCTGGTGATTAGCTGCATATTGGCCGTTATACTCATTCCTGTTTTCTGGGTGGCCTTACTGGAAAAAATTGCCCCTTTGATGATGAATCTCCCCTACCACCACTGCATCTATTGCTGGCTCAAAACGCCCCCCGGGGCCTTTGCCGTGGCTGCAGGTTTTCTTTTGGGTGTATCCGGGGTGGGCTGGGCCCTTGTGTTGTATTTGCAGGGGGGGAACGAAGAGGTGAAGACGATAACCCTCAAGTATATTCGAAGGCTTTTTGTTTTCTCTTTTTCAACCATGCTCTTTTCATTTCTCGTGGTGGTGACCCACCTATTCATGGCCGGATACTATGGTGCCATGGTTTAAAACACCCCATCGTTTCCCTGGCATCCTTCCGAAAGACTGAGAGGGAAAAGAGTGCGAAAAGGGTTTTTAAAACCGCTTTAGGACCCGGATTTTCTCTTGCGGAATTTTTATAAAACTGGATATAATGCGCAGATAAATTATAGTCTTTTAATATAGAAAAGATTAGTCTTGATAGGGGCGTTATCTCCCTTCTTGCTTCTCTCCTGAATGCAGGAATTGACCCCCCTTTTTTTATTCGCCTTCGCCAGAATACCCTGTAGCTTGCT
>JAFDIX010000066.1 GCA_019307805.1 Deltaproteobacteria bacterium
TTTTGAGAAAAGAAAACCCAATTACACAGGCGAATAAATGCGCATGTTTTTTGGCTTGCAATCTATTTGTCCACTGTTATTATATAATGCACATTCGTACTTTAGAGGTTCCGGCAGCCTAAAATTTTTTAGCCTAATCCAATTCATTTCTAACGGTTTCCCATCGGTAAAACGATCTACAAGCCTCATAACTTCCAGGCCGGAAAGAACAGTACGCCTCTGAATGCACGCTTCAGAAAAAATTTCGCAGTGTGGTGCCCCCTGTTCCCGGCATTATGAACCAGGGAGCGATGGCGTGGTTCCATCATTCTGTGATGTTTTTTGCCTGATGCGTGCATTGAGATTTCGTAACACTCGCCACCCTTATCCTTACATCCTAAAAGAGGAGGTTTAACTATGAGAAAGAGGCAATTCAAGCTTTTGGCTTTACTGACGACCTTTGTAGTGGCAACTGTCATCGGTATCAGCTTGCCGGCCCCTGTCCTGGCAAAGGGTGAACCCATCATTATTGGTGTCCCTGTGTCAATGGGTGTCTTTTACGGTCCCGATGTCAGAGATGGTCTCGCTCTGGGCATAAAGGAGATCAATGCGGCCGGAGGCGTAAATGTGGGAGGCGACAAACGCCCCTTTAAAATGATCATCGCTGACACACGGGCAATGGAGCCCGGTGTCCCCATTACCGAATCCCTGCTGGCCATTGAACGCCTCATTGCCCAGCAGAAAGCCGACTTTCTCGTCGGGGGACCCGTGCGATCTGAAGCGGCCTTTGCGGCCAGACCTTTGATTACCCAATACAAGAAGGTCTCCATGATCACCACGGGGTGCTATTCTCCTCGTTATGGAGATGCAAAAAAATATCCCTACTGCTTTCGCATCATCGGGGATGTTGTCTTTGAGATTCCAAATGTCCACATAAGATTATTAAAGGATTTGAAAGAAGCCTACGGCTACAAAAAGATGTATATCATTGTCCAGGACGTAAAGCACGCCCGTGCCGCAGGGGGTTTTGTTGAAAAACTCGCCAAAAAAGAGGGGTTCGAGATCCTGGGGAAGGATATCTACCCAACCGGTTCTACAGATTTTTCCATGAGCCTGCTTGCGGCCAAGAAGAAGGGAGCCCAGATCCTGTTCCTGTGGATCGATATGCCCGAACTGACGATCCTTGCAAAGCAGTATTATGACTTCAAGATTCCCGCCTTGCCCCTGGGCTACCTGGGCCCGGCAGAACACCTTGAATGGTGGCGCACAACAGAAGGAAAGGGTGAGTATTTTATTGTCGACCTGCTCCGCGCAGGACTTGCCCCGTCTGAAGCAACACCTTGGACCATGAAATTTGTAAACGCCTTTAAGAAAGAATATGGCCAGGAGCCGGACGCCCTGGGTCATTCAGAGAGCTATATGGGTGCCTATCTGCTGAAAGATGCCATTGAGAGAGCGGGCACTCTGAATTCTGATGCGGTTGCAGATGCCTTAAGGGCGACGGACATGATGGGCGTCTATGGAAGGATGCGGTTTAACGAGAACAACGAGATCATCTTTGACCCCGATTTTGATCCCGCCAAGGGGGCTGTGGGGACCGTGATTCAGTGGCAAAAAGATAAACGCATAACGGTATTTCCCACCACCATTGCCGTGGGAAAGATCCAGCTTCCCCCATGGATGAAATGAGAGCTGTGATTTATGGATCTGGTGATATACGGTCTCATTAACAGCATGCACCTTGCTCTTGTTGCGATCGGGTTCGCCTTGGCCTATGGTGTCAGTCGCGTGCCCAATTTCGCACACGGAGCCCTGTACGTGCTCACGGGGTGTGTGACATGGCTCCTCCTCAACCGCGCCGGGCTCGGTTACGGGCTCAGCATTGTTCTCTCTCTGGTTGCGACCACATGCATCGGGATGCTCATCTATCAACTGGTGCTCAGGCGGGTGAGGGGGATGCCATTCTCAGAGATCATGGCCTCATTTGCCGTGGGTATGGGGATTCTGGAGGTGTTTCGCCTTGCGGGGTTTCGCGGCCCACAATATGCACTCCCCAAATTCGTCGAAGGTGTCGTCACGATCTTCGGCGTTCCTGTGGATTGGCAGCGTATTATTATGGTCGGCGCAGGGCTTCTTCTGGTCATTGTATTGTGGATTTTTACCCACCATACCAGGATCGGACTGGGATTACGGGCCATTGCCCAGGATGAACCGGCGGCCCTCATGCTCGGCATCGATTCTGATCTGGCGGCAACCATTGCCCTGGCCATTGGATCGTCCCTGGTTGGAATGGCTGCCGTGTTGATTGTCCCCTTGGGTACCATAACGGTCGAGACAGGGTATGAAGTCCTCATTTTTGCCCTGGCGGTATGTATCATGGGCGGCCTGGGGAGCTGGCTGGGAGCCGTGATTGCCGCCTTTGTCCTGGGCTATGCCCAAATATTGACTATCCGATATCTTGCCCCCCACTACCAACTGGTAGTGGCCATGCTGGGGATCATCCTTATACTCATCCTGAAACCTTCAGGACTTTTTGGAAGCCAGAAAGAGCTCGAAGAGAGGGTATAAAGTGAATGATATGATACAGCGCAAAAAACGAATTGACAGGGGCATCAAAGTGCGGTCGGACACCATTTACGCCCTTTCCTCCCTAAAGGACCTGGCCTACCTGCTTGCGCCCCGGTCGGCCCTCATCCTGGGTGTGCTCCTGCTTCCGTTACTTGTCCCCGGCTTGTACTGGCAGCGGGTTTTATGCCTGATGGGGATTTACGGTCTGCTTGCCATTGCTTTGGATTTCCTGGCGAACTTCGCGGGCCTGGCTTGTCTTGGAATGGCCTTTTTTGTGGGAACCGGAGGATACATTTCCGGAATGCTCAACGCCACCTTTGGATTGCCTACAGTGATCACCATTCCCATTGCAACATTTGTTGGGGCCCTTTTCTGCACCGTTGCCCTGTTGCCATGCCTCCCCTTGCGCGGTGTGTATTTCGCGGTCATCAGTTTTGTCTATCCCCTGCTCGTCTCAAAGCTCATTGCCGCAACCGGTGCTTTTGGAGGTACCGACGGGATCACCGGGCTTTCCATGATCCCGAACATCTGGTTCAGTCAATATTTGGTTTTGGGAATCCTGCTCCTGTGCACATTCGGCTTGCGAAGATTGGTGAATGAAGATATCGGATTGGTGTTTCGCGGGATCAAAGATAACGATCAGTCCATTCGGGCATCCGGCATGAATATAACCTACTACAAGGCCCTGGCCGTGTTTATTACCGCCCTTATGGGGTGTTTTGCCGGGGCCTATCTCTCCCATTTGTATGGTTGGGTCGGTCTTTCCCTCCTGGCCATGGATTTTTCTATTTTCCCGCTGGCAGCGGTCGTGGTCGGAGGGGTTGGAACAATAGCGGGTCCCCTCATTGGCACCCTTATTCTCGTTCCGGTCTCAGAATTGTTGAGAAGCTTTGCAGGGCTCAGAATGATTTTTTATTCGATGCTGATCGTCTTTTTTATCATTTTCTGGAGGGAAGGCATTCTGAACTGGGCACGGAGAAAATACGAGCAGTTCGAGTACATTGTCAGGGTGTAACGTCATGGACAGAGAAGATATCATCTTGGAGGTCAATCGCTTGTCGAAGTCCTTTGGCGGGGTTCGGGCTGTGCACGACGTGGGGTTTGAGCTTCGAAAGGGTGACATTCTCGGGGTCATCGGGCCCAATGGCTCCGGAAAGACGACACTGGTCAATCTGATCACGGGGTTTGTCAAGAAGGATTCAGGGGAGGTCCTCTTTGAAGGGACAGACATCAGCAAGTGGCCCGCCCACAGGATAGCAGACGCCGGACTGGTGAGAACGTTCCAGGTCATGAGGCCCTATCACAGCCTGCCGGCCTATAAAAACCTCATTCCCACCCTCTATTCCCCCAGGAGCAGGAGAACCGCTGAAGGCAAGCTGGGGGATCGGGATGCAGTTGCCATCGATCTCCTGGAGGAAGTAGGTTTCGAGAGGGATGCCTACGTGCCCTATAAAATGGCAGGGGCTCTGCCTTTGGGATATCTAAAGCGCCTCGAGCTTGCCCGCTGCCTTGCCATGAACCCCGAGATCATTATCTGTGATGAGGTATTTTCAGGGTTGAGTATGGCGGAAATCACCAGCATGCTCCCTTTGATTGAAAAACTGCAGATGGCTGGAAGAACACTGATCATGATAGAACACCGCTTGCGGGAGCTTTTCCAGGTGGCCAATCGAGTCATGGTCTTGAACTTCGGCGTAAAAATTGCCGAGGGGGAGCCTGAAAAGGTCATGCAACAGGAAGAGGTTCGAAAGGCATATCTGGGCGAGGAATTTGAATTGTGATGTCAGAAACCAGAGCTTTGTTGGAAGTGAATCAGCTGATGGTCTTTTATGAGAACGCACTGGCGGTGAACAATGTGAGCCTTCAGTGCAAGGAGCGGGCGGTCACAGGCGTCTTTGGATCCAATAGCGCGGGCAAGACCACCCTCATGTATGCCATTTCCGGAATCATTGAATACTACAAGAAACAGGAACAAATGAAGGGCGGGGAGCGAATCAGCTGGTTTGGTCAGATCTTATTCAATGGTGAAGACATCCTGCCCCTAAAACCGAGTCTCAGGGCGAAAAGGGGGATTGTCCTCTGCCCTGAAAGGCGACGGATCTTTGTTGAGAGCACCACCCTGGAAAACCTCAAGATAGGGGGCTATCTGGCGACAAAGTCCCAGGCAAAAAAAACGCTTGCCTATGTATTGGAAATTTTCCCCGAGCTTCGGCGGCTCAAGGGAAGGCACGGAGGATTCTTGAGCGGTGGTGAGCAGCAGATGCTGGCCATCGGCCGGGCATTGATGGCCCAGCCAAAGCTCTTGATCCTCGATGAACCACTCCTCGGACTTGCGCCGCTCGTCGAAATCCGGCTTGCCAAGGTGATCAGAGAAATAAACAGGGAACTCGGATTGACGATTCTGGTGAGTGAGCAGTATGCCAGACCCATCCTGCCGGTGGTGGATTTCTGCTATGTGCTGGAAAACGGCAGCACGGTGTGGGAGGGCTGCGAGGCGGATTTTAAGGACAACCCTGACGTAATGGACGCCTACTTTGGCGGCATGTAGCGAATGAAAAAGATCCTTTGAGGCTACGCGATGAAAGGGATTCAATCCGTTGACGAAGAAGTAATTACCAGCTTGGAGAGGGTGGCGGAAACCTACCCGGACAGGACTGCCCTTATCTACCTGGGAGAAAAGCTGTCATATGCTGCATTGACGGACCGTATTTACCGTTTCGCCACTGCCCTGCACGAACTGGGCGTCAAGGACAACGACAAGGTGTTGCTCTATATCCCTAATTGTCCCCAATGGATCATCGCCTATTATGCTATTCAAAAAATTGGAGGTGTTGTTGTTCCGACCTCCCCCATTTACACCCCCTATGAAATTTCTTACCAAATCGAAGATTCCGGGGCCGAGACCATTGTCTGCCAGGACACAAATTTCGGATACGTCTCCAAGGTCTTTGCCGGGAGCCCACTGAAGAGAATTATCGTGACCAATCTGGTGGATATGCTGCCCTGGTGGAAACGCGCTGCAGGCAGGATTCTTGACCGTGTTCCCCGCGGCAGCGTTATCAAGAATGAAAACCTTTATGGATTCAGGGATTTGCTCAAGAAATACCCTCCAACGCCCCCCAAAGTGGATATCGATCCACAAAAACATCTGGCCTACATCCTCTATACCGGAGGGACCACCGGTAAACCCAAGGGCGTGCCCGGCACCCATAGCGGCATGGTTTCCTACATCAAGGATATGTACGATGTCACTGACGGGTTCGTGTCCGAAGGTGAGGATGTGTTTGTGATGGTGAATCCATTGTTTCATATCATGGCTGAAATGATGATCATGGGCACCGCCTTGACCGTGGGGAATCCAACGGTCCTGATGCCCCAGCCCATAGTGGATGCGATCCTGGAGGCTATTCAAAGGTACAGGGCGACCCTGCTTCTGGGGGCGCCTGCGCTCTTCAGGATGATTCTGGAAAATGATCGCCTTGACCGCTATGACCTCTCCTCCCTGAAATACTTCTGGAGCGGCGGCGATGTCCTCCCGGAGGAGATTTTCAACCGATTCAAAAAACTGACTGGGCGTCCCATCTTTCAGGTCTATGGTTCAACCGAGACCGGGGGCCTGACACTGAGTCCGATGGGCAAGGAGCCTTCCCCGAGGAGTCTGGGAAAACCCTTTGTGTCAAGGGAGGTCCTTATCGTAGATCCTGATACCCTGGAGCCCGTTCCGGTGGGTAAGACGGGTGAATTGCTCGTAACCTCACCGTACCTCATGGATTACTGGGAAAACCCGGAGGAAACGGAACGCGCCTTCGTCACTTTGAATAACAGGAAATGGTACAGGATGGGCGATTATGTGAAGATGGATGAAAGCGGGGAGCTTTACTACATCGACAGAAAAGCGGATGTCATAAAATACAAAGGCTACAGGGTGTCGGCATCGGAAATCGAGGCCATACTCCAGGACCACGAAGCCGTCATAGGCGCCTGTGTGGTGGGCGTGCCTGATGCAAAGGCCGGGGAGCGCATCAAGGCCATCGTGGTAACAAAGGAAGACGTCAGGGGGGTAGGGGCAACCGATCTCATCAAATGGTGCCGGGAAAGGCTTGCCCCCTATAAGGTGCCTCAATACATAGAGTTCAGGGACATGCTCCCGAAATCCAAGGTGGGGAAACTACTGCGGCGGGAAGTACGTGAGGAGGAACGAAGGCGGAAAGACAAAGACAGGGGAAATCAGGGATCGAATACCGCCTCGTCATAATCCGACTCCCTACTGAATTTTATGAAAATAATGCCCTTTCAAGGCGAAACCAAGGCCGGGCCCTCTCAGGATGTGTCATAATTAAAGAAAACGCTAAAGTTCTGCCTGTCATGCCGGCCTGTCCCGTAGTTGTCTGCGGGGACCTGATCCCCGCTGAAGACGGGATCTTCGACCGGCATCCAGTAACACAATATGGTGAAAAAACACTGGATTCCGGGTCAAGCCCGGAATGACGAAAACATCGTTGGGCGTCCTTCTGCCAATTGCGACACTGCCTGTCTGGACCCGGATCTTTACATTTGTGGAATACAATAGCGTAGAACACACGTAAGGGGGAATAGGGGTTGGAACGTATAGAAAAGGTATTTTGCGGTCGTATGGATCATGGCGGCTGTGGCCTTCTTGTGCACATCGAAGAAGGACGGGTTAAAAAAATTAAGGGAGACCCCGACTCCTTCACAAGGGGCTATGTGTGCCCAAAGGGGCTGGCCCATATGGAGCGCCTCTATCATAAGGATCGGCTCACTCACCCCTTAAAAAGGATCGGGCAAAAGGGTGAGGACCGCTGGGAGAAAATCTCCTGGGACGAGGCCCTGGATACTATCTCCGGAAAGCTGAAGGAGATAAAGGACAAATGGGGCCCTGAAAAGGCACTGTTCATGCAGGGCACACCCAAGGGCCTGGAAAACCTTCTTCTCTATCGGTTTGCCAGGAGTTTTGGGACCCCCAATGTAGCAGCCACCGGGACCGTTTGTTATGCTCCCCGGCTGGGGCCTTCTCTAATCACCACCGGGTTTTACCCACACCCGGACCTTGAACACCCTCCTGAACTACTCCTGTTATGGGGTTCCAACCATCTTTCCACCAATGCGGATTGTCTCCTGTCCCCGGAAGTCACCGGCGCCCTGGGCAAAGGTTCCAGGGTGATGGCCATTGACCCGGTCAAAAGACCTTTGGCCTCCAAAGCCCAATTGTGGGTTCAGATCAGGCCTGGAACAGATCTGATGCTGGCCCTCGGGCTTATAAGAATTATCATTGAAGAGGACCTCTATGACCGGGAGTTTGTTCAAGAGTGGACCGTGGGCTTTGAGCAGCTCAAGGCGCATGTCTTTGCACATGACCTTGAAGACATCGAAAGGATTACAAATATTTCCCTGGATCAGATGAAGGAAGCTGCGCGGCTGTACGCAGGGGCAACGTCTGCGGCCATTCTCTGGGGCAATGCCCTCGACCATACCATCAACAGTGTGCAGACCGCACGTGCCTTGTTGATCCTGATGGCCTTGAGTGGAAACCTGGACCGGCCCGGTGGAAACATCCACGCCGTGATGCCGAAGCTCGCTAAAATGACGGATTTTATGCTGGTGTCCAAGCACCGATCCATGCAGGACAGGATGATTGGAAAGGACTTTGAACTCTCTGCCATGCTCGGATTCGTGCCCATGCATTCCGCTATCAAGGCCATCGCCCATGGCGATCCCTACCCGGTGAAGTCGGTATATATTCAAGGGACCAATCCCCTCATGGCATACCCCAATGCCCGGGAGACGTTCGAAGCCTTCATGGGTATAGAGTTTCTGGTGGTCGCTGAACTCTTCATGACCCCCACGGCCCAAATGGCGGACATTGTACTGCCCGTGGCCAGCCATTTTGAATTCAATGACATCGGTAATCTCGGGTTTCAAACCGGCAGGGTACTGGCACGGCCAAAGATCCTGGAGCCGCCCGGCGAATGCATGTCAGACATCAGGATTATCAATGCCCTGGCCAAAAGGCTCGATCTGGACGACACATTCTGGGATGATGAGGAAGGGTGCATCGACCATATTCTGGAGCCCTCGGGAATCCGTTTTCAAGAGCTCAAGCAGAGGGGCTTTATTGCAGGGCAGCAGAGATATGAAAAGTACAGGGAAAAAGGATTTCGAACAAAATCAGGAAAAGTGGAACTCTATTCCTCATGGATGGAGAAAAACAGCTATCCGCCCCTCCCGGTCTATCACGAAATCATCCAGAAGGCTGACAGGGATCTGCCCCTGATATTCACCTCGGCGAAGCTTCCCAATTTCTTTCATTCCATGAACAGGAATCTTCCCGGCTTACGAAAAACCCATCCCGAACCGACCCTGCAAATCCACCCGGATACCGCGAAATCCATCAATGTAGAAGACAACACTTGGGTCTGGGTGGAGAACGGGCAGGGAAGGGCACGGTTCAAAGCGTCTTTGAGCAGGCGGGTCGTTCCGGGCGTTGTCGTTGGAGAGCATGCCTGGTGGTTCCCGGAAAAGGGTCCGTCTGATATCTACATGTGGAAGGAGTCCAACATCAATGTCCTGACGAGCAATGACCCCCCCTATGAACCTGCCATTGGCACCGTCAACCTGCGGGGATTTCCCTGCCGGGTGTCCAAGGTGGACCCGGCCGTTCAAAAATCATGAGAAAAAACTCGGATTCCATGACATCCAGAGAACGGATCAAGGCACTTATCCTGAATCAACCCTACGACAGGGTCCCCTTTATGCCCTTTGCGCTGGGTTATTTTGCCCTGAGCAACACCGTCGGCCTTTACGATTTTTTCACCCGTCCAGAGGTTGCATTCAGGGTGGCGCAATCAACGGCAAAACAGCACCCATGGGCCAACATGCGGCCCGTCTATGCCTGGGCCGATCATGGGGCCTGGGAATTTGGTGGGGATATTGCCTGGCCTGACAGCGATGTCAGAATGACGCCCTACACACCAAAACCACGCATTTCGCAACCCGAGGAAGTGGACTCCCTGCCCGAACCTGAACCCACCAGGACAGAGTGGTTTCGCCTCTTGAGTCATTTTAACGAATTGTGTGTTCAAAACGGCTTCAGCGCCCTGCTTCCCTCAGCCAGTATCATGTCTCCCATGGGCTCCATTGTGGGGGCTGCAAGACTCATGAAATGGATGAAACGATACCCCGATGCGGTGCACCTCCTTGCAGAAAAGGTTCTCCGCTTCAACGTGAAAGCCGCCGACATAATCCTTGAAAAATACGGCAGCAGAAATTGCAGC
>JAFDIX010000067.1 GCA_019307805.1 Deltaproteobacteria bacterium
TGCAGGACCGATGAAGGTGCCGTTATTGGCCCGAAGAATGTCGTCCCGGCTATTTTTTGCCGTGAGCGGGGCTATCGTCTTACCATCCGGGCCCATGCTGTAAAGATCATAATCCGAATTGATCGGCACCAGGAACCGGTCCTTTCTCGGCTTTCCCGTTCCTTTCGGTCCCTTTGGTACTTTCGTTCCCCCTTTTTTCATGTCGTAGTTAATAATATTCAGAAACACGTAGGGGGTCCCCCATGGGTCCTTCAAAGTTGCGCGACCCATTTCATCAAGCGTAATGGGGAGGCTTTCATTGACGGCGTAAAAGGCCAAAATCTCTGTCCCCAGCAAACGTATCTCTGCGATCGCCTTTGTTGTTTTTGCCCTTTCAATATAGGTTCTGTAGGTTGGTATGGCCACGGCGGAAAGAGTAATGGTGACAGCCGTCACAACGATCAATTCGATAAAGGTAAACCCGGACGAGGCCTCATTATTCCAAAGAAACTTTGGCAAGGAGACCGGTCTCTTGAGACAGGTGGGGATGCTGTTTTTAAGTAAGCGCCACATAGAGGTATTCGGAGCACCCGGTATGATACAAAGGGGCAATGGCTCCAGGATTTGCTTTGCCCTCCCTGTTTTGACTTTCTACGGTCTCATCAAAAATGGCGTCTTAAAAGCTGCCATTGGGTTTCAGGGTTATTGTGTCCACACCTCATTCCGGCGGGCTTTTCCCAGTGAATTCTGCATCTCTTTAAGCCCTTAAAATCCCTTATCTTTTCATAGTGTTCACCCATATGTCAATAGGCTCTAGATTTCGAGGCCTGTCACCAATGCGTGTTAAAGGTTGAGAGCGAATGAGATTGAAGCGCTCACTTGATCCCGTTTACCATCTGACAAAGTTGTTATGAGTGAACCTATTTTCCTCTTTGAGACGGTCTGAACATGGTCACAGTTGATGGCACAATCCCGGGGCATTCCCTCCTGTGTGGATAGAAATACTTCACTCGGAATAGAGCGTATTGTGGTGGTGATCGGTGCAATAGTCACCTCCCCAAGATATTCCAGAATAGAATCCCGGGTGAGAATCAAAACGGGGCGCTTTTTGTCCGGCCGCTTAAACGTGTACCACCTGATTTCACCCCTCTTCATTCACTCCCCCAATCCTGCTCCTCTTCCCATTCACTAAACTCGTCATTGCCGACCGGTCGGCGTTCATAGCCCTTGCGGTGTTCCTCCTCCAGGCGCTTGGCCCGGATGCGATCAACGGCTTCACTCAGCGCATCTCGTGTGAAAGCAGACCGCGTTGTTTTCAGCTCCTTAGCAAGCTTATCAACAGATTCCACAAGATTTTCATCCAAAGTCATTTGAATTGTCCTCATTGCAATGCTCCTCATATATGTGGATTAATATCACTATAATAATCCACATATAAATATATGTCAAGAGCGAAAAATGGGGGACGCTCTTAAAATGTTCAATTTCTTGTATTTGTTTAAGGACGTTCCCCTTTTTGTGATGAATCCAAAAAGGGGATAAAGAGAATGAGGAGCATTCCGGGGATAGAGGCGAGAAAACTGATTCCAAAAAAGACCCCGTAACCCAGCCAGCCCGCCAGAAAACCACTGAGGACTCCTGAAAGTACCCCGCTGATGTTCATGAGCCCGGTGCCGATGGCAAAATGGGCGGCCTTGAATTCCGCAAGACAGGTTCGCATCAGGTACGTGACAAGTACCGAGGTGCCCAGCCCACCGGCAAACTGGTCAAAGGCATGGACCGATGCCACCAGGAAGAGATTGAAGTGCCCGATGGGGACGACGGTTTCGGCACCGGTATTCAGCACGATGAATTTGTAGAGATACATGGCAAGCAGCATGTAAACGACATTGGTAAGGTTCTGGGCCAGGAGGAACGGCCAGAGGGTTTTTTTGAGGGTGTAGCGGGAGATCAACCAGCCCCCGAGTACGGCCCCGATAATGGAAAAGGGGAGCCCCACGCCTCCGGAGATCCAGCCATAGTGCACCTTGATGCCCAGGTCCACCATAAATGGGGAAGCCATGGCGGCCAGCAAGGATTCGCCCGTCCGCATCAGGATGATAAAGGCGAGGGCGACGCCAATCCTTTCACGGTCCATGTAGGCGATGAAGGCCCTCGAATAAAAGGAGTCCCGGTCCCTCAGGAGGAGCCCTTTTAGCCGGTCCTTGAACAGCGTAAGGAGCACAAGACCGACCAGAAGCCCAATGCCGATCCACCCTGCAAAACTTATTTTGGCCAGAACGGGCAAGCTTTGCCCTATTTGATGCACCCAATCCAGGGAAAAAAGCCAGCGCAGAAAAAGAAACAGGACTGCCAGGATGGGCACCAGGATCAGGGGTTTTGGGGTAAGCATCCCCTGGAAGAGGCGGTGAATGGGAATGCTTTCCGTTTCGACTTTCGGTAAAAGGAAGAAGTGATACACCAGAAGGATGGCGAGGAGCACACCAGCGCAGAGAAAACCTGTCAGCCAGCTGGTGGTGGCCCCAATGGTGACAATGACACCGGTGCCGGTCATGAGGGCAATTCGATATGCCATGACCCGGTATCCCACAAATTTGGCCTGTCCCTTCTCGTCCAGGGCCTCCATGTAGTAGCCATCAATGGCGATGTCATGGGTGGCCGCCACAAATGATCCAACGAAAAAGAGAATGGCAATGATCCGCACACCTTCCGAAAGGGGGGCGATAAAGGCGGCTGCAATGACCATGACGACCAGCAGGGACTGCATGAGCAGCATCCATTTACGCTTGGTGCCGTACTGGTCGACCTGAGGGCCCCAGAGGAATTTCAGGACCCAGGGGATGCCGAAAAGGGATGTCAGGCCGATGGCCTCGAGACTGACCCGCATGTCTCGAAAGAACACGGAGGAGATGATACGAATAATGGAATAGGGGAAACCTTCAGCAAAGTAGGTGGTGAAGGCCCAGACATGGGGAATTTGAAAGATATGTTTGTTTTTTTTTGGCAATGGATGTTTAAAAAATCAGAGGCGATCACAACGGACAGATGCCAGCATTTCTTCCATTTCCTCGGTCACGTCTTCCAGGTTCAGGGGCCGAGCTTCGCCACAGGACCTGCAGCTCAGGTAGACCCCGGTTCACCTCCTGACGAGTACTATATTTCCGCCGCAATCGCAGATCATGATTGCTTTTCATATCCTCTTATACCCAACATGATCAACTCTTTTTTCACTGGACATCACAGCGACTCAGGCAGATTGAACTGGAAACGGTATTCTGATAGTATGATCCCCTGTTTTATCTATAACCGTGCACCCTGGTCCTTTCAGGCTGCGTCATAACTAAATAAAAGCACTTAAGCTCTGCCCGTCATGCCGGACTTGATCCCCGCTGAAGACGGGATCTTCGACCGGCATCCAGTAACGCAATGCCTCGAACAGGCACTGGATTCCGGATCAAGCCCGGAATGACGAAAACACCATTAGGCGTCCTTCTGCTAACTATGACACAGTCCGTTTGGGCTTGGATTTTTTACTCAGCCTTTCAGGAGGGGGCCACCTTTTGAAAAACAGACAGGCAAAAATAGGACGGAATGACCTCTGTCCATGCGGGAGCGGGCTCAAATACAAGAAATGCTGCATGAACAGGAAAATATCGGAATTTGAACAATTGAAAGAAAAATATTTTCGGGACCATAAAATAAGGCTCAAGGAGAAGAAGAATATTGAAGGGATAAAGGAGGCGGGCCGCCTCGCCATTGAAACGCTCAACATGGTGGAAGAGCAGGTCAGGCCGGGTATTACGACGGATGATATCAATACCCTTGTTCACGAAATCACCATTACACATGGTGCCAGGCCGGCCCCGCTCAACTACCGGGGTTTTCCAAAGAGTGTCTGTGTTTCCATCAATGATGAGATTTGCCATGGTATTCCCGGGCCGAGGGTCATAAAGGACGGGGATATAGTCAATGTTGACGTGACCCCCATATTGAACGGGTATTATGCCGATGTGAGCAAGACTTTTTTTTCAGGAACACCTGGGCCTGACGAACGCAGGATCGTAGAGGTCGCCAGAGAATGTCTTAAAAGGGGGCTGGACACAGTCCACCGGGGCAGCAGGGTCGGTGATATCGGCTGGGCGATTCAGACCTATGCAGAGGAGCAGGGCTGCTCGGTGGTTCGGGAGTTTGTGGGGCATGGCGTGGGTTTTGACTTCCATGAGTCCCCGCAGATCGCCCATTTTGGCCAAAAGGGGAAAGGGGTCCTACTGGTCCCCGGCATGGTCTTTACTGTTGAACCCATGATCAACCTTGGCGCGAAAGAACTCAGGATTCTGGATGACAACTGGACGGCGGTCACCAGGGACCATTCCCTTTCGGCCCAGTTTGAGCAAACCATCCTGGTCACTGCCAATGGCTATGAGAGCCTGACGCCATATGATCTCAATGCGCCCCTCCTTTGACTTGCGGAGATGGAGTACTGGAGTACTGGAGTACTGGAGTAATGGAGTACTGGAGTACTGGAGTATTGGTAATACATGTGCGCAAATGAATCCGATCATCATTCAATGGCTTACGCGTCTTAATCCAGGAATTTACGATACGAGGTACTATAGCAATCCTTTTCCTGAAATAAATCAGATTTATAATGATCGATTTGCTCCGAAAACAGGCCGAAAGTTTGGGTTTTATTGCCGTTGGTTTTTCCAGGCCCGAGGAGCCTCCCCATTTTGATGAACTCGTTACCTGGGTATCGCAAAAGAAACACGCCGGCATGTCATGGTTGGAAAGGCATATGGACGTCCGGCGCGATCCGGAAAAACTGCTCAAGGGGTGCACCACTATCATTTCCCTGGCCTATCCCTATCCTTCCGAAAAACCGTCAACCACTGACGGTTATACCGTTTCCAGATATGCCCACCCGGCAAAAAGGGATTACCACCACAGGTTGAAGGGGCTCTGCAGGAAACTCGCAGAGGTGGTTGAGACGGCATCCCCGGGATCCCGAACGAAGATTTGTATAGACACCGCTCCCATCCTGGAGAGGAGTATTGCGTGGAAGGCTGGGATTGGCTTTTTGGGGAAGAACAACATGCTCATTTTGCCGGGGCATGGTTCCTATTTCTATCTTGCGGAGATATTGTGCACGGCAGCGACGCCATGGGAGCCGACCCAGCCCATGGAGAGCCGGTGCGGCGCCTGCACCCTTTGCGTGGAGGCATGTCCCACAGGAGCCCTGGAAGCCCCCTTTTCTCTCGATGCAGGCAGGTGCCTCTCCTATTTGACCGTTGAGTACGAAGGAGCGGTCCATGCGGATACCGGCAAAAGGATGGGACATTGCTTTTTCGGATGCGACCGGTGCCAGGAGGCATGTCCGTTCAATGAAGGCAAATCGGACACAGAGATATCACTTCCATCAACGGATGGTTTCTTGAGGATGGAAGGGGGGACTTTCAAAGAACGATTCGGAAAGACGGCCCTTTCCCGGCGGGGATTGGAGAAGATACAAACGAACATTCGGGCTATAAGAAAAGGGGGTTCGGGCCTATTGGAAATGTAAAATTTCCAATAGGATCGGGCTGGTGGCTGCTTTCAGCTCTCAGCGAAATCCCCCTCGGTCCCCCTTTAAAAAGGGGGATGACCAAAGGCAGGAAAGCTATTCTCCTCCTCGGTCCCCCTTTGAGAGCCTGATTGTTGGTCACGCATTGCCCCCCTTTTCGAAAAGGGGGGGTGGGGGGATTATGGGCATCGTTCTATGGGTGCTGGCTCATGGCCAAAAGCCCCTGGTGATGTCTGGGATTCTTTACAGCTGACAGCTGAGTGCTGAAATCGCTTACCCCGCGACAGCCCTTTTCCCCAGTTCAAAGGCCTGCGCAAGGGTTTCAGGATTTTCCTGAACCGCCTTCCTGTCTTCCAGCTTGTCCAGGAGGAGACCCCCTTCATAGCTCATGTCAAGGGCATCGAAAAAATACCTTGCGATCATTTCAGCGCCTTCGAAGAGCTTCTTTCCCCGGGTGGCACCCACTGCAATAAAATACCCCTTGCCGCTGGTGTAGACCTTCCTCTCCTCAGGACCCTTTTCCAGCATTTTCTTTGACCACATGGCCTGGGATCTGTCGACCATGGCCTTGACCTGTGCCGTGAGACCGTAGAAGTAGATGGGAGATGCCAGAAAGACGATGTCTGCCTCCTCCATGAGAGGGTACACGGCCTGCATATCATCATCCACCACACATTTTCCTGTTTTGTCACAACCTCCGCAGGCTATGCAGCCGCTCATCTTGAGCTTCCTGGCGTAGACCTTCGATATTTCGGCACCTGCGGATTCTGCGCCTTCCAGGGCCTTGTCCAGAAGCTGATCCGTGTTCCCACCCTTGCGGGGACTACCATAGATACCCAGTGCCTTCATAAAGGACTCCTTGAATGACTGAATTGACATATCATTGGCGGGAAACAGCATCCTGTCAAGAATCAATTGTACCAAAGGACAAAAATGACAAATGCCAAAATCCAAATATCAAATGGTTCGACAAGCTCACCACCCTGAGCCAAGTCGAAGGGCAAATCCCAATGACCAAAATTCAAAATTCCAAACTTCTCAATGTGCCCAAAGCAAATCCCCTGCAAGTTTTGGTCATTGGGATTTGGATTTTGAGATTTATTTGAAACTGGGGACCCGCCCAAAGGTGGGGAGTCCTGGCGAAGCCCGGACAAATTTGATGCTTGTAATTTGGGGTTTATTTTTTATTGTGGTGTCTTTCCACAAAGCTCTTTATGGCCTCGGGATAATTCCGGTCCAGACTGGCGCTGCTGTGATCAGCCCCCCGGGCCACAAAAAACTCGGCCCGACCCGCCGGAAAGGCGTCTCTGAGGGCCCGGGCATAGGGCAGAGGAAAGCTTCGGTCTTCTTCACCATGAATGATCAGTACGGGCAGGTCTAAATCCCTGGCGAGCCTGGCAGGGCTTACGGAATTGAGTCCTGCCCTGTAAAAAATTTCCATCCATAAAATCACCATGGGCGCAAAAACAATCCCAAAAAAACGGTTATAGCTCCGGTAGAGGCTGAGCAGGGCCCTTCTGGTTTGGTCATAGCATCCCTCCAGGAAAAGGAGCTCGATCCTTTCCCTGTTGCGATGGGCCGCAATAACAGCACCCGCAGCGCCGGCCGAATGCCCATAAAGGATCACCGGACCATTTACCCAGTTCATGACCGACTCGATGTCTTCGGAAAACCGAAAAGCATTCATAAATCGATGGGGGCTTGATCCTCCATGGTCCCGGGCACTGTGCATGACAGTGGTAAAGCCCATCTTTCCAAGGATTCTGGCCCTCCCCACCATGCGGTCGCGATTCCTGCTCCAGCCATGTGTCAGGATCACCGTACCCCTCGACTCCCCTTCCGGCTCCACTTTCCAGACCTCGAGGGAACCGCCGTCTTTTGAAGGAATTTTTGTATCCGTTACCTTGCCCCAGTCAGGACTCTCATGAACCGGAATTCTGGGTATCTGATGGACGAGATAAGTGAGGTACAAACTGAGGAGGAGATAAAGGACACATCCTCCGAGAATGATATAGATCAACCACATGTGCCTTTTCCCGGAATTTTGAATTTTAGTTGTTTGTAGAAACCCACGCTCTTTGAGCATGGGCTTGACCTAAGTCCTGAAACCTCTCATTGTAAGAACAATCGTATCACTTATAGGGATGCCCAACAGCGTCATTCCGGCGAAAGTCCTTCGACAGGCTCAGGACCGTGAGCTCGTCGAACGGCCGGAATCCAGTATCTGCATGTATTTCTGGACTCCGGCTTTCGCCGGAGTGACGAGGTTTATTTCTTTTCGTGAGCACATGGGCGGGGTTTTTTATTGTTTGGGATTTATTTGTCATTTGCTATTTGGGACGTGTTACTACTTTCCAAACAGTCCTTTCAGTCCCTTCAATGTGTCAAACAATTGTTTCTCAGGTGTGGTGGTTTTCTCTGCAGGTTTCTCTTCCTCTTTAGTCGTTCTTTTGATCTTTGATACCTTTATTTTGGGGTCCGCCAGGGTCCCCCTCACATCCAGATAGACGTTTGTAATCCCTGAAATGCTCTTGCCCAACAGGGGGATAATGCCCAACGCCTTGTCCGTGAGTTGCAAGGGCTCAACATCCGCATACAGATTCAGGCGCTGGGTGACAAGATCGACGGTTCCATCGGCATTTATATCGGCTGCATCACTGATGAGTCGAAGCATGTTGACACGCATGGTCCCCTTGGAAAAATCGGCCTGGGCCTTGATGCTCTTGAAGGCAAGACCTTTGTCCTGCACGTTGCTAAGCACCCTGCCGGAAAGAATCCCGCTGACGCTGACGAATTCCATGATATTCACCAGGACTCCGCTGCCGCCACCGGCCTTGGTGAGAAGACCCGGTCCGGCGTCTACAGCCAGGTTTCCATTGAGGCTTCGCATGAGGTCCGGACGGGCCCCGGTCCTGCCCTGCAACTGCCCTGTCATGGAGAGGGGACCGTGAGCCGGAGTGTTCTTTAATCCCAGGAGGGGCGCCATGACCTCCATGTTTACATTACTCAATGCCGGTATCATTGTGAAAGGGATGTGTTCCGGATCCCTCAGGTCCGCCGAACCTTTGGCGGTGACACTGCCCCCTGCCATCAAGACGTCCAGATCATAAAGTTTTAGCTCTCCCCGCACATAGTCTGCCTTGAATTTGAGTTTTTTAAATTCCTGGCCCCGATACCGACCCTTGTCCGCCTCCACCTGAACCTGTGCTGTCAGGTTGCGCATCATGGGTGGGAGTTCTTTTTTCTTCTTTTTGGCTACAACAGGTTTTGACGGGGGTCGCGCAGGTTCCTTCCCGGGGGCGGGCAACAGTCGATCCACATCCAGAAAGGGAGATGCAATAAAAAGCCTGGCGTTTGGACTCTTAAAGTTCTCGAGCCGGCCGGAGACTTCAAGCTTCTGTTCGTTGATGCTCAGGGTCGTCTCCTTGAGGGTGATGGCCTTACTGGTGAGGGTCAGATGGGCGTTGGCCTCTTTTACGGTGATCCCCTTGTTCTCAAGGTGAAATCCCACGTTTTTGGTTATGACGGTTCCTTTAACCCGGGTACTTTCGGGATTTGCCCTGGGAAAATGGATATCCAGGTCTGCATCGACCTTGCCCCCAAGGCCCATCCTCTTGAGAGGAGGGACCAGTGCTGAGAGGTGGGCGAGGTCCAGTTGTTTTGTCTGGGCCGTGGCATCCACCACCATGCGGGGGGTTCCTCCCCCTGTAACCTTGGCATCCAGTTTTACAGGCGCCTGGTTTAACCTGCCTCTCAAGTCCCTGATAACAAGGTCCAGGGTTTTTTTCCGGTTCAGTTGTATATGACCCCGAAGGTCCTCCATTTGTATGCCCTCCGGGTGGGTCACCGCCCGGAATCCCGTGAGCTGCAAATCTCCCTGTGCCTGCCACAGCTCCGGCTTGGCGTGGTCATAGTCCGCGCTCATGGAAATATCCGCCTTTCCCGAGAGACTTTTCAGACCGTACTGCTTCAGGAGTTTTTCCCATCCGGGCTTGTCACTCCCCTTGATAATAACCGGCCCCTTGAATTGGGCCGACACCCTGGGGTGACCTGCCAGATTTGTGGCACGCATGTCTATGGTAGGCAGGGTAAAGGGCCCCATTCCTGCCTGCACTTTTGTTGCGGTCAGAACCCCTTTTTCAAGGCGGGCCTGTCCCTCGGTAAGTTTCAACCAGGGGAGGGTGGGTTTCGGACGCAGAGAGATATTGGTGAACTGGACCGTTCCCCTCATGCGGGGCACGAGTGTCGCAACCTTTTTGGGGGGCTCCTTCAAATCCAGTTTTGAAATGGCAAAATC
>JAFDIX010000492.1 GCA_019307805.1 Deltaproteobacteria bacterium
TATGAGCCCCATGGTCTTGCCAGAACATGGCGCCGTCTGATCGAATGGGGCCTGGCACGGTTGGGAGCAAATCGGTAAAAGAATGTGTTGAAAACAAGTGCTTGGAAGGTCAAACGGTGTGAAATTGCTGGGGCATTCTCACCTAACCATTTGACAATGCTGGAAGGGATTGCCGGGCTCGGCGGTTTCGGTCCGCCGGCTCTAAAACTGTTAACCTTTAACGGAAGAAGGAGGATCAAACCATGAAGAAGAGACTGATTGTTGTTGTGACTTTGCTGGGCATGGCTTTGCTGTTGGGTTTTGGCGCCGTGGCCCAGGCCGAAATTGTTGTTGGTGGCATCTCCAATCGAACAGCGCCCACATCCGATGGAGGAATTCCCCATATGGACGGAGTCCTTTACGGGTGGAAATGGGTGAATGATCAAGGCGGCATCTGCGGCGAAAAGGTCAAGGTCGTGGAGATTGAGTGCGGCTATGACCAGCCCAGGACAGTGGCGGCCTTTAAGAAGCTGGTTGGAAGCTACAAGGTCCAGTTGATCCACGGTTTCGGGACGCCGGACAGCCTGGCCTGCGTTCCTTTCTCTACCCGGCAAAAGATCATCTTCATGCCCGTTTCCTATCTCATGGCATGGAACCCTGAATATGCTCCCTACTTTTTCGTGACCACCGCCTCCTATTCCCATGCGGGCCGCGGCGCGGTCCAGTTTGTTAAAAAAGAAGGGGGGAAGCTGGCATTGCTTTACAACCCGGGTGGATTCGGCGAGGATCCCATCGCCGATATTAAGGACGAGGCCAAAAGAATAGGCGTGGAAATCGTGGCAGAGGAGAACATCGGCTATGCGCCAACTGACGCGGTCCAGCAGATCCTCAAATTCAAACAGTCAGGCGCCACCCATATTTGGATGGGGAACACCGATTCGGCCATGATTGTGCTGGCAAAAGACCTCAAAAAGCAGGGATGCGATGCAAAGATCATCGGAAACATCTACGCCGCCACCGAGAACTTTGCCAAAACGGCGGGACCAGATGCGGAAGGGCATTACGGCATGTATGGCACCGTGTCGTTTGGGGACAAGAGCTCCCAAGCCATGGCGGCCATCATGGCCTGCGATTACAAGAACAAGCATTATTCCAGCTTCATTCGCGGTTGGGCCCAGGCCGTGATGGCAGCTGAGGCCATGAACATAGCCTGTAAAGCCGGAAAGGAGCTCACAGGCCCGAATCTCAAAGAGGCATTTGAGAGCATGAAGGACTTTTCAGCGGGCGGCCTGGTGCCACCCATCACCATTACCGCGAAAGACCATTATGCAAGTATGGTTGTACCTGTCTACCAAGTCAAGAACGGCAAGTGGGTCAAGGTCTGGGACAATACTCTGGATCGTTCAAAATATGGGTGGCAGGCAATAAAAGACACCTGGAAACCTTAAAAATAGTGACAAACGCCCTGTTAATTCCTTGCACGGCCATCCAGAGGATTCCAGAATCCTTTGGGCGGCCTGCAAGGAAAACCTATTTTGTTCGCCCTTTTAAATGCACCGGCCGAAAACGTGGAAAGCATGCTTGCAGTTGAAGACCTTCGGGTAACCTATAACCGGGCCATCAGGGTCCTGGAAGGGATCTCATTCAAGGTTCCAAGGGGGAGTATTGTCACCTTGCTTGGCGCAAATGGGTCAGGCAAATCCACAACCCTCAAAGCCGTATCCGGGATGCTCAGGTCGGATAACGGGACCATCGTAACCGGCCGGGTAATTCTGGAAGGCCAGGATATGACAGGCCGGTCCGCACCTTACATGGTTCGGCACGGGGTGATACACGTCATGGAAGGACGTTTTGTTTTCCCGGACCTGTCTGTCAAAGAGAATCTGCTGATGGGGGCTTATGCGGTTACAGACAGAAGTGGAATCAAAAAGGAAATTGACCGCTGGCTCGGCTATTTTCCGGTCCTGACTGCCAGAATAGGCACCCAGGCCGGGTATCTTTCGGGGGGTGAGCAACAGATGCTTGCCATCGCCCGTGCGCTTATGGCACAGCCGCGGTTGATTCTCCTGGACGAACCTTCCATGGGCCTATCACCCTTGCTGGTCCAGGAAGTCTTTAGCATTATAAGTGACATCCGGAAGGCCAACGAGCTTACGTTTCTACTTGTTGAGCAAAACGTTAAAATAGCTCTCCAAGTCGCCGACTACGGATATGTCATTGAACAGGGCTGCATAAGGGCAGGAGCAACTGCGGAGGAACTGCGCAAGAACGAGCGCCTACAGGATTTCTATCTCGGGATCAGCGAAAACGGAACCCAGGACTGATTGCACGTTTGCCCACAGGCTGCAAAAAAGCCTGAGGCTTGGTTGAACCTTGCTAATTTTCTCTTTTGCGAGGCGTTACAGACCTTGACTCAACTGAGGGTCATTGAGCAACGACCCAAGCACGGAACCGTCATTCTCACTAAGACCCCTTTTTTGTATTCCAAACACCTTCTCCCGCCGCTGACGGCTGACAACGAGGTCCCGGTCGAATTGATCCAGGCCAGAAGATTCATTGTGGCCGGAGCAGCTGATCTGGCTGCTAAAAACGCTACAAAGGCCCAAATAAAAGAGCTGGGTGCACTTGTACAAGACATGGTCAAAGTATGGGAGGCAGGCAATGATAGCGCCTATAGAGACTATACAGAAAAGAACATAACCTTTCATTTCTTGATTGCCAAAGCATCTCACAATCGATTCATGGTCCATTTTATGGCCACCATTCGAGGGCTTAACGAATGATTTTGGAGAAAATTCAATGGCAAAGAAAAAACGCATCATTTATACGAACCGTCCCTGGGAGGCGACTGGCATTTGCAGCGGATGTCGACTTTGCGAGCTCTGGTGCTCTGTGACAAAAAATGGCTCCTTCAATCCGCACCGGTCCCGAATCAGGGTGGTGGAACTGAATACGGGCATCGACATACCGGTCACATGTCAGCAATGCGAAAATCCCGCTTGCCAGGCCTCCTGCCAATTTGAGGCCCTCACTTACGATGAAAAGTTGAAAATCGTTGTAGTAGATGATGATAAATGCACCGGTTGTCAGGCATGTGTTGGGGCCTGTCCCTATGGAATTATCACAATTGATCCGGCCACCAATAAGGCCATTAAGTGCGATTTGTGCGGGGGGGGGGAACCGGTATGTGTATCCATTTGCCCTTCCAACGTCTTATCCGCCTTAGGTGATATAAAGACGGGGGAGTATAATCGACGTCGATTTGCGGCATTGTTGGCCTTTGATGACGAGGTTCAGCGGAATGTACCGGGCGGAGAGGACCCGACTCAAAAGATGCTGGAGAAAAGAGGATAGCTGATATGGCTGAGAAAAATAGCTGTTATGCTGGGAAAATATTGAGAATAAATCTGACTGACGGTTCAATTATGACCGAAGGCTTTGGCCCGGATTACACCGACCTTTTTATTGGAGGCAGGGGGGTTGCTTCCAAAATCCTGTACGATGAGGTCCCCCCTGAGA
>JAFDIX010000493.1 GCA_019307805.1 Deltaproteobacteria bacterium
ACAGTCCAAGGTCAACGCCTTTGCCAAACCCAACTCCAAGGAATGGGTGGGGATGGAGTCATTTGCAGAAGCCGTAAAGGAGGGTGAGTAGGAAAGATAAGAAGCTGGGTAGATTCCAAGTATATTGTATTTATCGTACTCTACTTGAATGTTTTCAGGGCGGAGGAAAAGAATTATTTTGAGTCATTATGGTGGTCCTGTAAAAAGTCGGGAAACGCCATTTTTTGTCATTCCGGCGGAGGCCGGAATCCAGTTATATCAGATGGTTCCAGCTTGTCTGGACTCCGGTTTTCACCGGAGTGACGACTTTTTACGAAATCATCATCACTCCCCTTTCAAAAAACCAGGCTGCTCATACGCGGGATTGGGGTACACATAAAAACCCTGGCCTGACTTCATTCCCAGTTTGCCCTGGTCTACCAGGACCGTTAGGACATGGGGCGGGTGGTCAGATGGATCACCGGTCGCCTTATAGTAATTCATCTCGATATCGCGAACAACATCCAGACCGATTTCATCCATAAGACCACACGGGCCGATGGGAACATCCCAGTCAAGCATAAAACCGCGGTCTATGTCATGGGCGTCTATATGGCCTTCATTGATAAGAAATAAGACTTCCTTTTTCATTGCGCGCCACAAACGGTTGCAGGCGTAACCCATAATTTCTTTCTTTACGAGGATCGGGATAAGGCCGATTTCTTTTATGAATGCGGCGGCAGAGTCCATGGTGCTCTGATCAGCAAGGGGATGGCCCATAACCTCGACCTTCAGATCATCCGGTCCGCCAAAATTCATGTTAAAAAAATTCTCCGGGTGTGTCACGGTATCGGCCAGTTGAGACCCGGGAATGGATGAAGTGCCGGTACAGATGATGGTCTCCGGGCCGGCGAGCTGGTCAATGGCGCTGAATATTTCGCGCTTGAGCTGCATGTTTTCCGCTACGACCTCGATTACCAGATCCACATCGGAAACACATTCGTCGAGTGATGTCACACCCGAAAGCAGTTTCATGGCAGGTTTCAGGGCTTCAACTGAAAGGCCGCCGTCATTGGTTCTTTCTTCAATCAATCCCTGCACCGCACCTATGGCCAATTGAATTTTTTCAGGGCTTCTACCATATAGCCGCGTTTCCTTTCCATTCAGAATACAACTGAATGCGATCCGCCGACCCATTGTACCTGAACCGACAATACCCACGGTTTTAATGGTTTTCCCAAGTGCCTTCTGATTTGACATCTTCTCCCCCGATCAGAATAATTTTAGTTGTTTATAGAAACCCACGCTCTATGAGCGCTGTCATGTTGGACAGGCTATGCCGCTCCCGGGTGGGCTTGGCCGAAGGCCTGAACCCTCTAATTGTAAGAACAATCGTATCACTTATTAAGGGTACCCAAGAGCGTCATTCCGGCGAAAGTCCTTCGACAGGCTCAGGACCGTGAATTCGTCGAACGGCCGGAATCCAGTATCCTCAGGCATTCCTGGACTCCGGCCTTCGCCGGAGTGACGAGGTTTATAACCAAAACCACACTTTGGCAAATAATCGGGAGTTACGGTTTTTTCCCAGGAGGCCTTATCTTGTCCATATAGGCGACAAAATCTTTCAGCCCCAGTTCAATATGTTTTCTCACAACATTTTCAATGGTTTTTTCAGAGATCCTTTTCTTCTTAAAGTATCCCATAATTTCCAGATGGGGCAGAAAATCCTCCTGCAGGTCCTTTTCATAGTATTGGCCCGAATGCCGATACCAGAGATTGTGCATGCGAAGATTTTCCACGATATCAATAAGCAGGTGATTTTCACAGGCCTTGAGATAAACGTTGTGGAAGGCGTTGTGGAGTTCCCAGTAGGCCGGGACGTCATTATTTTTGGCGGCCTTTTCCATTTTCCGGCATATTTTCTCCATCTGCGTGATATCCGTCCTGGTCACCTTTTCGTAGGCTTCTTTGGCAGCCAGTCCTTCAAGCACCGAACGGACCCGAAAGTTTTCCCGGATGTCCTTCTGGGTCACAGCCTTCACAAAGGCCCCCCTGCGGGGCTTCAGCACCACGAGGCCCTTCTTTTCCAGATCCCTCAGGGCCTCCCGCACCGGAGACCTGCTCACCCCGAACTCTTCCTGCAGTTCAACCTCTGTAAGCTGCTCTCCTCCCTGAAGCGTTCCATTTAATATGGCATTCACGAGGGACAGGGATATGCCTTCAGCGATTCCCCGGGGTGCAAAATCAGGATTGTTGATACGTTTTTTGCGTGAGTTCATTTGGTTGTAAGAATCCTGTTCCTTTCAGGCGGTGTCATAATTCAAAACAAAGCGTAATCTCTACTTGTCATGCCGGACTTGATCCGGCATCCAGTATCGCAAATCTCTTTAAATGCTCTGGATTCCGGGTCAAGCCCGGAATGACAAAAACGCCAACAGGCGTAGTTTTACCAATTGTGACACAGCCTCTCTGTACCAGGTCTGAGAGATTAGGCTATGCCAGTAAAAGCAGTTGGTATGAAATGCTTGAAATTTTCGTGTTTTCAGACTTTCGTGCTTTCGTGATTATTTTTTTAGCTCTCTTTAGTCACTCATAAATCCAGCAAATAAAACCCTTCCTGGTCGTAGTCTCGCTTCGGATCTTTACTTTTCCCGGGGAAGTAAAGAAAAGTTTTGGGATTGACATAACATCATCATACATATATTGTCGACAATCGACAATAAAAAGTTTTTCTGGTGATCTCATTTACTTGGGAAAAGGAGCCGAGACCTATGAAGATCGTGAAAGAAATGGAGTTGCCCGAGGACAAACATCCCGGAAGGTTCATTAAATGGCTTGCCTCTGCAAAGATCCTGGACGCAAAAAATTTGTCAGTGTGCATAGTGCGGCTTCTTGCCGGGGAAACAGTGACACCTCCCCATTCCCACCCCAATGGCGAGGAGTTTATCTATATCCTCGAGGGCGCAGGCAGGGTGATGGTGGATGAAGAGGTCTCTTCCCTGGAAGTAGGTGATGGGGTCCTCTTCCCCCGGAACTCAATACACGCGCTGCAGAATAACGGGACCGAAGAGTTGAAGGTCATATGCTTCTTTTCTCCCCCTGCAGACCCCAGTGTCTATAAGTATCATGAAGGGATCGATTTCCCAGACTGATGTTCACCACAGAGACGCAGCCGCCGTCGCCTTGTAGGCTAAGGCGTGCCAAGGAGATCGCAGAGAATTTGTTTCTTTTTTGCTTTCCGTTGAGAGGACGGAAAACAAAAATAACCAGCCCTGCGGGACAAAGAAATAACTGCCTGAATACCAACATAATCTTACTTTTGTAAGGCTTGAGCTATTTTCTTTTGCCGACTTCTCAACGGCAAAAGAAAAAATCTTTAACTCTGCGTCCTCTGCGTCTCAAGCGAAGCGGGTGGTGAATAAATATATAATGAGGGGAGGTTTCCATGAAACTCAAGGGAAAGGTAGCCATCGTGACCGGGGCGACATCCGGCATCGGGAGAGCGGTTGCCGTGGT
>JAFDIX010000494.1 GCA_019307805.1 Deltaproteobacteria bacterium
GTTGGAGATGGAACGTGTCAGGAAAAATGGTGATCGCTTTCCAGCCCTTACCACAATCACGGCCATCAGGGATTATTCAGGCAGGGTGACGGGCTTTGTGGAGATTGTTCGTGACATCACATTGAGAAGAACCCTGGAGAAAGAACTCAAAGAGACCAAAGAGTTCCTTGAAAACATTATGGAAAGTTCTGTTGACGGGATCGTCACCACCGATCTTAAAGGGAAGATTACCTATCTGAATCGTGCCATGGAGGGATTGCTCGCATGCCGGAGAGATGAGGTGCTTGGAACGCATATCTCCCAATTCTACGTCAGAGGCATCGAGGGGGCGAGGGAGATAATGGGTCTTCTGAGGGCGGATGAAAGGGCCGAGAACTACGAGATGGGAGTGAAGAGTATCAGCGGAAATATCTTTACGATTTTGACATCCATTTTTCTGGTTCGAGATGAGGATGACCGGGTTATCGGCACCGCCGGGATTTTCAAAGACGTTACGGAACAAAAGAGGTTGGAAGCGAAACTCAAATCGGCCCAGGCCAATCTCGTAGAGGCATCCAAAATGAGGGCCCTTGGGGAACTCGTCGCCGGGGTTGCCCATGAACTGAATAATCCTCTCATGGCCTCCCAGACAATCCTGCATGTCATCTTCAAAAATCTCCATGAGGGGTGTCCCAACGAGGAACGCCTGGGTCTCATCCGAAAATGCAATGATCGAATCGAGAAAATAGTTGAGCACCTCAAGGGATTTTCCCGGCAGAAGACGCCTGAGTTTCAGGATCTGGATATTAATCGGCCCATAGAGAATGCCTTGATGATCACCGGACAGCGGCTTATCGACCACAATATCTCCATCGTGAAGAACCTGGCCGAAGAATTGCCGGAGATTCTGGGGGATCCCAATCAACTGGAGCAGGTGTTCCTCAACCTGATTTCCAATGCCCTGGACGCAATGGATCCGATAACCGGGAAAAAGGAATTGGATATCACTACATACCTCGCGTCGGAAAGCGGGTTTTCATCAGTGACCGCTTCCGTAAAGGATATCGGTGTGGGAATCCCTCAAGAAGACCTCGACAAAGTCCTGGAACCCTTTTTCAGCACCAAGCCCGTGGGAAAAGGAACAGGGTTGGGCCTTTCCCTCTGTTTCGGCATTATAGAGGCCCATGGAGGGAGGCTTGAAATCAAGAGCCGGCCCGGTCAAGGGACTGAGGTAAAGGTGATGCTTCCAGCAAAAGAATCAGGAAAGGAGTAATGGAATGGCAAAACGTGTCCTCGTTGTCGACGATGATGAAATGGTACTCATGGCACTCGACGAACTCCTAAGCCCGGAAGGTTATGAGGTCCATACTGTATTGAGTGGTGCAGAGGCCCTTAAAAGACTTGAGGTCGATGATTATGATCTCCTGATGCTCGATATCATCATGCCTGAGATCGATGGTTTCGAGCTCTGTAAAAGGATTCGGCAGATCGAAAAGTATAAGGAAACGCCCATTGTCTTCTTGACGGCCAAAAGCCGGGAGGAGGACAGGGTCGCCGGGCTCGCGGCGGGAGCCAATCTGTTTCTCCCCAAACCGATCTCACCCGAAAAATTGCTTGGGGTCATTTCGGATACCATCGGCTAAGTGATCACCTATCCAGGGGCAACCCTGATGGATTCGAGCAGGCTATCGAGTGCAGCATTACGATCCATCAAATCCGTGAAATGCCGGACCTTGCCTTCATCATGAGGAGAAAGTCGGGGTGGGCTTTGCTCTAAACGCTCAAGTGCGGAAAAGGTATCCTCTTTCGTCAGCAAAAGGGGAATCTGCGCCTTCTTGGCGACCTGCAGTATCGGCTCTGCCGGCTTTCGCCCCCCGGTCAATATGATGCCGGCGATTTTCCGGCGGGCCGAAGGTTCATGGATTCCTTCGTCAGGAGGAAATGGCTCAAGCAGGATGATCTTGTTGTTGACTCTTTTGAACAGCCGGAGGTCATCCGTCAGGTCGGTTGATCCGACAGTCATCCGGCCGACGGATTGATCGAGGCTTTCCTTTCCGCACAGGAACTCGCCCTCAAGTACCGACCCCATTTCTCGAAGGCTCGTGAAGGAAAGGAGGGGGTCTTCGGGAACCACGTCGGTGATTGGAATTCCTTTCTCGGAAAGGGAAGGAATCATGTCATTTCGGATTTCTTCAAGTTTCTCAGGCGGAACGCGATTAAGGATGATTCCCTTGATTCTGTCCTTGAGCATAGATGTGATAGAGAGAAATGAATATAAGGATTTCGATGTCTCCCTGTAGCGGCTCACAAGGACAAAGTCGGCATTCAGTTCTGTGATCAGGGGCACATCAGGAAACGGCCACGAGGTATCGTCGAAAAAGATGTGCTTGGAGCCCATAATGATGAGAATATCCTTGCCCTCGGAAAGCTCACCGGTGAGAGACTTGATCGCCCTGAGAATCTCCTCTGCTCCCTTTTGCCTCCAGGAGTCCTCTGAAACCAGATAAGGGCAGATTCGGTCAAGGGGTTCTTGAAGTTTCAACACCTCCTTAAATAATACGGCGTCATGATCGGCCCAAGTTCCATTAGTGAATATTGGATGGGTGCCAAAGGGTTTTATGAAACCCACTTTGAGGCCTTTCTCCAAAAGCCTCTGAGCTATAGCCCAAGTCAGGAGACTGTGTCCCGCACGGTCTCCTGTGGAACCAATAAAGAGGAAGGACATGGGGTTGGGCAACCTCCTTCATAATGGTACCATATCGTTTTGTGCTCCATTATAAAGGCCATATCTTCAAATATCAAAGAAATTGCGCGGAACGGGCCTCCTGAGGCGGGCCTTTTCTGTCCTCAAGGCCAAAGGGAAAACGTTTGTACCAAGGGCGCACCTTTCGGATGGCCTTTTTGATCTCAAACATCTTTTCTTGGGCGCTTATCATCCCCGCTTCTATCAGCTCATCTGTTCTGGAAAAGTCAGACCAGTGGATATCTTTGGTATTCGGGCAAATGGCCACATCGGCTGTTTTGACCATCATCTCAGATAATCTGATCGATTCAATCATCTCTGCACGGGCAATAATCTCTATGACGTTTACCTCCTCCAGGGGTGAGTATTCCCTGTTACAGATTTCCACGCCGATGGTCACCTCCGCGCCCATATGCCGGAGGAGATCGACGGGCACAGGGGAGCTTACAGCGCCATCCGTGAGAAGATCATCATTCAGATCAATGGGCGACAGAAAGCCGGAGATCGAGGCACTTGCCACAACAGCGGTCAGGATATCGCCGCTGGTGAAGAAAACATCCTCACCAGTGTGAAGACTGGTAGCGACAACGCCGAAGGGTATCTTTGTATCCTCAATGTTGCCTTCTTTGATAAAACGGTCCAGAATATCCTTGAGACTGAGATCTGGGAGTAATGCTTTTCTGCTTTGCGCCAAATTAATGACAATACGTCTTTTAATGTTCTGGGTGACCTGATGAAGAAAAGAGCTGTTTCTAGGGGTCTTCAGGCAAT
>JAFDIX010000495.1 GCA_019307805.1 Deltaproteobacteria bacterium
AAGGCGGGAAAACCTCTCCCCCACCGGGGAGAAGGGATTTGTAAAAACGACAAAGTTTTTCTTTGACACACAAAAGTGATTGATTCGTAAAAAGCTGGTTTATGCCGCTTCGCGGCAACCTATGAGAAAGCAAGTCCACTGATTTTACATGGCTGTTATCAATCAATGCAATACAAAACAATATCAGCATGTTACTGCTGTTTCAATAAAATGACTTCCTTGGAAGTCCGAATTCGTCATGCCGGACTTGATCCGGCATCCAGAACATGCTGAAATCACTGGATTCCGGCCTTCGCCGGAATGACGCTTTAAAGTAATTCAAAACTTCCAACGAAACCATCAAAAGTAGGTCCCTACTTTTTCTCGTTGAGCTCCGCCTTAAAAGCATTGAGTGTGCCCCCGGCCAGCAGGTTTCTCCGCTGCCTGTCTGAGACCTCAAGAACAGTAATAATTTTATTTCCGTCCACTTCCACCGGTATCTCCTCGTCCCCCTGTTCCACATGCTTTCGTACATTGGGAAAGACCACCTTCACCCCTTTTCCAAGTTTTTCATAATCAGCGGGATCCTTAAAGATGAGAGGAAGGATGCCAAAGTTGCAGAGATTGGCCTTGTGGATGCGGGCAAAGCTCTTGGAAATCTTGGCACGTACCCCCAGGTACCTGGGAGCCAGGGCAGCGTGTTCCCGGCTGGAACCCTGACCGTAATTCTCGCCGGCGACTACAGCAACCGTGCCCTTTTCTTTACTTTCCCGGTGAAATTCAGGTGCCACCTGAAAAAAGACAAATTCGCTGATTGCCTCGATATTAGACCGTAAAGGCAACACCTTGCTGCCTGCAGGCATGATGGTATCCGTGGAGATATTATCTCCCAACGTGATGCCCACAGTTGCCTCCAGGGTCTCGGGCAGGGGCTCCATCTTCGGAAGGGGCCTTATATTGGGGCCACGGATGATCTCTGTATTGCGCAGTTCCCCGGAAGGAACAATGATGGAGGTTGCATCCAACAGGTATTTTTCAGGATCCTTGATACGGGGATATGCCATCTCCCGGGAGAGATCCCGCGGATCGGTGATCACGCCCTTGAGCACGGCTGCTGCGCCTGTTTCCGGAGAGCAGAGATAGACCTGATCGTCCTTGGTTCCCGAGCGCCCGGGAAAATTTCGCGGAAATGTCCTGAGGCTCACCTGCCCTGTTCCCGGGGCCTGACCCATGCCGATGCATCCGAGGCAACCTGATTCGTGGGTGCGTGCCCCTGCCTTGAGCAGACTCAGGGCGCCCCCCTCATTTGCCACATTCTCAAAGACCTGTCGACTTCCGGGGTTGATATGAAAGGAAACCCCGGAAAAGGCGTGACGCCCATCTACAATCCCGGCCACCACCATGAGGTCCCGGAATGAGGAGTTGACGCTGCTTCCAATGATCACCTGGTGCACCTTGGTCCCCGCCACCTCCCTTACAGGTACCACGTTTCCGGGTGATGAAGGGCAGGCGATGAGGGGCTCCAGGTTTGAGAGATCGATTTCGGCGTTTTCATCATAGTTCGCATCCTCATCCGCGCAGAGTTCAACCCATGCGTCTCCCCTGTCCTGTGCGTCCAGATAAGCGCGGGTGTTTTCATCCGAAGGGAAAAGGGTGGATGTGGCTCCCAATTCTGTTCCCATGTTCCCAATGGTCTCGCGGTCCGTGGCCGAGAGGGCCTTGACACCCGGACCATAATATTCGATGACTTTGCCCACACATCCTTTGACATCATAGCGCCGAAGCATCTCTAAAATGACGTCTTTGGCGCTTACCCAGTCCGGAAGGGTGCCGGTCAGCTTGACCCCAAGCACGACGGGACAGGGAAGATAGTAAGGCCTCCCAGCCATGGCCATGGCCACATCCAGACCGCCGGCCCCAAGACCGAGCATGGATACCCCGGCAGCGCCGGGTGTGTGGCTGTCCGCCCCTATCAAGGTTTTTCCCGGCACACCGAAACGCTCCATGTGGACCTGGTGGCATATCCCGTTCCCTGCCGGGCTGAAGTGAATGCCGTAACGGGCGCATGCTGTCTGGAGGTACACGTGGTCGTCGGCATTTTTATGGTCTGTTTGCAGGAGGTTGTGATCCACATACTGGGCAGCCAGCTCCACTTTGACAACATCAATGCCCAGTGATTCAAATTCCAGCATGGCCACTGTTCCTGTGGCATCCTGAAGAAGTGTGTGGTCAATTATTACGGCAATCTCCTCACCGGGAACCAGTTTTCCCTCTGCCAGATGGGCTTCCAGTATTTTATGGGTCAAGTTTTTGGCCATTTCTTCAATTCCCTATCCATTCATCTTTTCGTGTTTTCACATTTTCGTGTTTTCGTGATCGATTTTTTCACTTTAGCTTACTTGATGCACTTACCACACTGTAAGCATTCTTCTGCGGTTTGCCATTGATGCCCTTAATCATCCCTGCGGTACAGCAGGCCGAGACAGAACTCATCATCCAGGGCCAGCGACATGGCCTGTTTCAGGTCGGATGTGTCATGGTTTTCCGGTATGGGATGCACCCACTCCTTGAGGTGGTCCCATGTCTTGAAGGTCTTGTCAAAGGTGACACAGGAGGTGTACAAATGAAAAAAGGAAAAACCTTTGTGCTGAATCCCCTCAATGAGCGCCCTGGTAATGCTTTCAGGATCGCCTGCAAACAAACGGGCCACAAAAGAGGCCCCATAGGAAAGGGCCATGAGCGTTCCGTTCAGGGGTGCTTCCGTGCTTCCCTGGGGGGAGGCCTTGGTCTTTGTTCCCAGGGGAGAACTGGGAGAGGGTTGCCCCTTGGTCAGGCCGTAGATAGAGTTGTCAAAGAGCAGATAATTGACATCCACATCCCTTCTCGCAATGTGCGGCAAATGACCGCCACCGATGCCGAGACCGTCCCCATCTCCTCCCACAGCGAACACAGTGAGTCCCGGGTTGGCCATTTTTATGCCCGTTGACACCGGCAAGGCCCTGCCGTGGACCGTGTGCAGGCCATAGGTGTCGACAAAAAACGGGTACCGCCCACCTCATGGTGTGGCAGACCCAGCTGCCGAATCGCGTTATTAAGCCCCTGGTGTATGCCGAAATACCCGCAACCCGGGCACCATGTGGGAAGATTCTCCGATCTCACGGAAAAGGTCCCAGCCTCCTTGATCTTGGCCACTTTTTCCGCAAGGACCCGTCCTGGTGTTTTCATTTTCTGTAACTCCCGGTGTTCAATAAAAATCTTGTCTTTGGCTCTGGTTTCCCCTCGAAGGCGCTACTTTTAAAGTTTCAAGTGAGTAAAGTTATCTAACATCCTAAAAATGCGAAATATTTCGTGTTTTCGGACTTTCGTGCTCTTGTCACGGCATAGCTTTCAAGCGACGCCGGATTCGTGATTATTACTTTGCCCACTCGAGATCACCCCATACTTTAGGCACTTAACCCCTTGATCTCCGCCAAAATCTCCGTTGCAGCAACAGGCACCCCTGTTGCCCGGTTAAACCGAACCACATCTTTCCTGTGGAGGTGTCCGATGAGATTTGCAAGCTGGCCCTCATAGTTGAGTTCAGGAATGAGGACTTCTTCGCACTTATCCATAAATGCACGGATTTCACTCGCATGATAGGGAAACAGGGAGGTTATTTTCAGAGCCCCTGCCTTCATTCCCCCCTCCCGGGCCATGTGTACCGCCTCAAGTATGCAATGACCCCCACGTCCATGTCTTCTTCGAAGAACGCCACGGGCCCAGGCAAATTCTCAAGGGCCCCTCGAATCTTTCGGTGCCGTTTATCGCTCATCTGCATGTGGGTTTCAGCACCGTAGTCAGGATCACCCGACTCCCTGTGCTCAAGGCCCGATGCTGAGAAATGAAAACCCTCCATGCCCGGAATGGCCCGGGGCGAGATGCCTGATGGGGTATCCTTGAAACGGAGGTATTTCCCCTTATCCGCCCCTTCAGGATATACATTTCCATCCGCAATTTCTTCGGCAGAGGCCTGGGGCATGACGACATTTTCTACCCGGTTGTCCAGGAAAAAATCCGTGAGCACAATCACCGGGGTCTGGTACCTTTCTGCCAATTGAAAGCTCATTACCGTATAGTCGTAACACTCGGCCACATTGGTGGGCGCAATAACAATACGTGCGGAATCCCCCGGCCCTCCAAAGACCGCTGCATGCAGGTCGGATTGCTCTGTCTTGGTGGGCAGTCCTGTCGATGGACCGCCCCTTTGGGCATTGATGATGACAGCAGGGATCTCCGCCATCACACCATGGGTGATAAGCTCCGTCATGAGGGCAAAGCCCGGCCCTGATGTGGCAGTCATGGACCTTTTTCCTGCGTAATAACTCCCTAAAACAGCTCCGATGGAAGATATCTCGTCCTCCATCTGAACCACCTTTCCCCCCTTTTCCGGCAGGGTTTTTGCCAGATACTCCATGATGGGGGTAGCGGGGGTGATGGGGTACCCGAAGTAGAGATGGAGGCCCGCATCCATAGCCCCCTTTCCAATGGCCAGGTTTCCTGAAAGGAGGACCTTATCCCCGACCTTACCTGTCTCCGGCAGAGTCAGATTATTGGCAAGTCTGTCCTGGAAATTTTCCTTCGCATACTCGTATCCCGCCTCGAAACTCAGAAGATTTCCCTTCAGGACCTTCTCGCCCTTGGGTCCGAATTTCTTTTCAATGACCTGTCGGAAAAACTCAGGAGGCACACCGAATACACCGGAAAATGCTCCGAGGGCCGTCAGGTTTCGCCCTCTGTCGGTTCCCGCCGCTTCGGAAGCCAGATCCGCCAGGGGGATCCCATAGAGTTGCACATCCGGTTCCACATGCGCTGCGATAGGATAATCTTCTTCCACATAGGACGGCGGGCGATTATTAAAAAACACATTCGCCCCTTTCGCCAGAAACGGAATTCTGGAGCGGGACTGCTCATCATCCAGGGAAATCAACACATGGGTTTTGTCACTCAGCGCCAGCATTTCTCCATCCCCGATACGGGACCGGGTCACACACCTGCCGAAACCCCTGATCTCTGCAGGGTAAGAATCAAAAGCCAAAACGGAAAAACCGGCCTTGGACATGACCTCGTTGAGCAGTCCCCCTGCAGCGATAGTCCCATCACCGGACATGCCGCATACTTCAATTGTAATATCCACACCTGCCATAGATTGGTCCTTTTGATGAGATTCTTTGAATCAATATAATCCGTTATGAAAACAGAAACCCAGAGGTCTACGGACAAGGCGTAAGGCTTACGGCGCACGGCCCAGGGAACAGATATTTTCCTTGCGCCTTACACCTTGTGCCTTGTGCCTGGTCGAAAAGTACATCATCGTATGGGCTGCTGCCGGGAGAGTTCAAACCCCTATACCGGCGAGAAACCCACTTAAAACTCCATCCACCAGGAGGTATTCACCCGGATTCCCTCCTCTTCAAAAATGCTTTTCCCCCCTACTTCCGCTTTGACCTTTCCCCCTGCCAGGTTCATTGCCGCAATCTTCCCCAGTTCACGGGCATTGTCATGTCCAATGGAGACCCAATAGTCCTTTAGTGCAGGGTGGTATATCTGAGCGCAATCCCCGGTTGCGTAGACGCCGTCAAATCCTGTGTACAGGTAGGGGTCCACCAGAATCCCGCGATCCATACGCAGGCCGCTTCCGGCCAGAAAACGGATATCCGGATGAAGGCCAAAAAAGGCCCCGATAATACCCACTTCCAGTCGGCTTTCCCCGATCTCCACCCGGCAAACCGTTTCGGATACCCGGGCCACCCCTTTCAGCCGTTGATCAATCAGGACTTCAACCCCTTTACCGGTCAGGCGGTTTGCCACTTCCTCTAACATCTCTTTATCGCAACGAAGGGGCCAAAAGGCTTCTTCGTTGAGCATAAAGTAGACCTTTTTTTCGAGTTGCAGAAGTGCCCTGGTAACACCCAGGGAGGTAAGATCCCCTCCTATTATCAGGACAGACTCCACCTTCTCGAGCTTTTTAATCCAATTTTTGGCGTCCAGCAGGTTCTTGAGGGTCGCCATAAGATCCTGGAAAGCAAGCATGTTTTCAGGAATCCTGGGCGTTCCACCAACGGCTAGAATCAGCCCGGTGTAACCAAGCCTCTCCTTGTGGTCCAGAATGACCTTCTTCCCTTCAAGGTCCACGGCCGCAACCCGCTGCCCGGCCCTCAGTTTGATGTCCCGCTCTTTGTAGGCATTCACTCCGGATACATAGAGGTCCTCTTCCCCAATCTTCCCTGCGATGAGTTTGGGAAGGAGGTTGGGTCTGTAGGAGCCTTCATGATCTTTGCTTATCAGTGTGACAGGGGTATCCGGGGCCGATTCTCTTAAGGTCAAGGCGGCCTGATTCCCCGCAGGCCCGTTTCCTATAATAATGAAGTGTTCCCCGGACATATCAGTCTCCCATCTGCGCCATTTTTTCAGTGAGTTCCACCCGGGTCACGGAAATGCAGTCCACCGGGCACACACGCATGCATTCCCCGCAACGAATGCACCGGGCATTGTCAATCACGATGGCATGGACATCCTGCCACCTGGATGTCTCCACCAGGCCGGTAACGGCTCCATCCCTGTTGGTCTCAACCGCTTCGACCATTTTGATACAATCTCTCGGTGCCACGTCAATACAGTAGCGACAGTAGATACAGCGGCTGACGTCGATCTCGTAGTGAAGGTAGCAAAGATAACACCGTTTGGATTCCTCCTTCCCCTGCTCCCTGGTGAAACCTGTCTCCACTTCCACCAGGGGCGTTGTGAATCGATCCCGGACCGGTTCCACAGTTGGGATTTCCAGCCTGTGCAGGTAATCCCAGGTGCGCTCCCTGTCGGTAATGTCGGTGTCTTCCATACGCACTACCTTTTCACAAAATGCCGCGCCTGTAATTTCTCTGGCCATATTTTCAGCAGCACGCCGCCCCGATGCAATGGCCTCGATCACGGTTGAGGGTCCTGTCAGATAATCGCCTGCCACATAGAGGCCCTTCGCGGATGTTCGCAGGGCGTCATCCACGATCAAGATACCGCGTTCGTTCTTTTCGTGCCTGGCCCGTGGCCACGATCACCGCATCGGCAGGTACTGTAAAATCGCTTCCTTCAATGGGTGTTATCTCGCGCTTGCCGTCCTGCCTGATTTCACCCGGATGGGTGCGGACAAACGCTATCCCTTCCACTTTTCCGTTACCCACCACCCTCCGGGAAAGCATGAGGGAGTTGATCCTGACACCTTCCCTTTTTGTTTCGAGAACCTCATCCCTGGTGACCTGAAGGTCCTCCTCAGTG
>JAFDIX010000496.1 GCA_019307805.1 Deltaproteobacteria bacterium
GTCGATTTCTTCATCAGACAGCTGTGAAAGCATGGCCTTAATGCCGGCGCCCGCCAGGATGGGCATCTGCATTCCGATTTCAGATGACAATTTAATTCCATAGGCCGCATCCACCTTATCAATAAGGATGACCTGGCGGTCGGAGCGAAGCCCCAAAAAGGCTGAAAGCTTGGTTTTCTCGTTGATTTTCTCCAAATAGGGATGTGCTATCTGTAAGAGGTCGGAACGCTTTCCCGCCATGTTTCCAAGAATATAGAAGCGCGTCCCGAAAACAAATTTGCCGTCAGGTTGATGCTCCAGGACATTAAGGTCCATGAGCGTGTGGGCAATATTGAACACCGTGCTCTTATTCAGGTTCAGCTTCCCGGATATGCCGCTGATGCCCATGGGTTCTTTTGATTGGGCCAGTAACTCCAGGATATCAAAACACTTGTCTATGGCTGGCACTCTTTTGAATGCAGGGGGCATTTTGCGCTCAACCTTGTTTTCTATAGGAAACATACGTTCTTCATATCAAACAAAAACCGCGGGTGTCAAGGGGAAAATGCTGAAAAATGATCAGAAATTCTCAAAATTAGTCTTTTGACATCGATCTTTGAAAATTTGGCGGGAATAACATTCACGGACTGATGAAAGGGAGTGGAAAATAGTTCGACTTTCCTTACCCGCGAGCCGTGAGCCTTGCACCGTATGCCTCTGCGCAAATCAATCCGGTTTTCATTCAAAGGCTTACGCGCTTATGTCCAGAAATTTACGATACGAGGCACTAGATGAGGCCGTCGGCCTTCAGGTCATCCTCATTGGGCGGGCAAAAAACCTCAAGGCATTTTGAGGCCTCGTTGCTCAAAAGCTCTATGTTATGATACACGCCTGCAGGAATATGGACGATGTCGCCCGGGGTGATTTTTTTCTCCTCCTCCCCGACCCTGATCAACCACTCACCCGTCTGCACGATGAAAAACTGCTCGCTCTTTGGGTGGTTGTGGAACGGGGCAACCTCACCATCGGGATCAAATGTGAGGGACTGGACCTGCACGCCATCGCCATAGGTCCTTTTGTGATACACTCCCGGTCTACACTCGATGATTCTCAGATTTTCCCAGTTTTCGACCTTCATTGGATCCCTCCATATTTATATTTTGCCTGAAAACCTCGTCCTTTCAGTCTGTGTCATAATTCAAAACAAGGTTTAATTCGCACTTGTCATGCCGGACCTGATCCGGCATCCAGAAGCGCAACACTTCGAAAATGCACTGGATTCCGGGTCAAGCCCGGAATGACAAAACCACCTAAAAGCGCAGTTTTGCCAATTACGACACAGGCTCTCTGGGCCCGGGCTCTTTACAATTGGTCAGGAAAATTCTTTACCAATTCCTTTTTGAAGTAGAGCCCCTGTTGTCTATGCGTCCACTGTGCGGACGGAGCACATGAGGGATTTCATGTCAGGATACCCCAGGATGCACTCCCTGCACTGGACATCGGTCAGCAGGTTGGCATTGGCCTCCCCGGACCAGCCGTGGGGTACAAAGACCACCCCTTCTGCGACCCTGTCGCTCACCGATGCCTTCATCCTGACCTGCCCCCGGTTGGTCTCCACAACGACCGGATCCCCATCCGAAATGCGGTACTTCTCCGCGGTCTGTGGTCCCATCTCGGTCAAGGGTTCCGGGTAGGCCTCTTTCAGTGCCTTGACGTCCCGGTGCTGGCTGTGGGTGTAATAATAGTTTCGGTTCCCTGTGGAGAGAATGAGGGGGTATTTGTCAAGGAATTCCTTGGATGAACCCATGGGGCTCCTTTCCGGTTCCTGATAATCCGGAAGGGGATTGAAGCCCACCTTCTCCAGGGCCTCACTGTATATCTCGATCTTGTGGGAAGGGGTGCGGAATTGGCCTTCCACAATTTCGTATTGCTTTTCCTGGTAAAAATCCCCCTCGGGCTTCTCATTCATCAAATAGTCAAAGGGCAGGCCCGATGGGTCCAGTTCAAAGGTAATCAGGTCTTCCTCCGACTTCCAGGGGAACAGGTCCGCCATGTCCATCCGTTTGGCCAACTCGGTGTAGAGTTTCCACTCCGACCAGCTCTCATGGAGCGGCTCTATGCACTTTTTGCGCAACATCAAATAGGGCATGCAGTGACAGACGTTGTAGGTGTAGGCCACCCCCCATTTCTCCAACTGGGAACAGGCGGGCAGCACATAGTGGGCCTCCTTGCAGGTCTCGGTCATGAACATGTCATGGACCACCAGGAGGTCAAGCTTTCGAAAGGCCTCCCGAAAGGCATTGGTGTCCGGCATGGAGACCAGGGGATTGCCCCCTACGACCAGAAAGGCCTTCAGCTTGTCCGGGATGCTCTCGGGCACGACCGTCACAACACCATAGGGGCTCTTTCTGCCCCAGACTTCGAAAAACAGCGGATACTGGTCCGCCCCCAGGGGTTCCCCTTCCACCTTCAATCCCACGTTGCCAAAGGCAAGCCGGGGGCTGATCACCCACCCGCCGGGCACATTGATATTGCCCGTGATTACCTGAAGGATTGAAAAGGCGCGGCTGTTCTGGGTGCCGTTGGCCGTCTGGTCCTGGGTACAGGTTCCCTGGTAGATGCCGGCCCCCTTTGTGCCTGCAAACAGCCGGGCCAGTTTCCGTGTCTCTTCAGCCGGCACCCATGTGATCTCCTCGGCCCATTCCGGGGTATACTGCTGCACATGGGGGACGAGCTTGTCAAAGCCGAGGGTATGCTCTTCTATGAATGCCTCGTCATAGAGCTTCTCGTTGATGATGACGTTCATCATGGCCAGGGCAAGGGCCCCGTCCGTGCCCGGCCGTATCTTGAGGTACATCTCTGCCTCATCTGCCATGGGAATCCGTTTGGGATCGATGACCACCAGTTTGGCCCCCTTGGCCAGGTTTTCTTCTATGGCCACCTTCAGGGGAAAATCGGATGCGGCCGGATTGTGGCCCCATAGGATGTACAGGTTGGAGTCCAACTCTTCCGTGGGGTACTTGCCGAACGTGATCTGGCGGGTGCGAATGCGCATGCGGTAACAGACACTCTCGACAGAGAAGAAATTGGGGGATCCAAAGGCGGCCTTGAACCGCTGGGTAAGGCCTGCCATTTCCAGGTTTTCCACCCCGATGGACCCACAGAAAACACCCAGGATCTGGGGCCCGAATTCTGCCTTGAGTTGGTCCAGCTTCTGCGCAATCTCCTCCAGGGCCTGATCCCAGGATATGGGCTCAAATCCGCCGTTCACCCGTTTCAGGGGTTGTTTGATGCGGTCGGGGCTGTAGATATGGTCCAGTGCATTTTCCCCCTTGGGGCAGAGCATCCCCTTGTTGAGAGGATGTGATTCCAGGCCCTCGATCTTTACGGCCCTTCCATCTTCCACAGTGACCCTGCATCCGCAGCTGTGATAGCAGAGCGTACAGTCCGTCAGTATCTCTTTTCTTTCTCCCATAATCCCATGTCCTTTCTTGTATCAGGCCCTTAT
>JAFDIX010000497.1 GCA_019307805.1 Deltaproteobacteria bacterium
GCTCCAGGGATGAATGGCGTGGCGAACCGCGCCGAAGCTCTTTAGAGCGAAGGCGGGTTGGCTTCGGCGCAATTCCGCTTTGATACCCCGCAGCTTGCTGCGGGGAGCTTCATCTCATTTGAAGATATCCCTGGCCGGGAAGCGACCCGGTCAGGGATTCATGAACGAGGAAATGACGGAGGTAGGTGACATGAAATTTGATATGGACACGTGTGGCGGCTGCAGGACCTGCGAGATCGCATGTTCCTTTCATCACACCGGAGAATTCAATCCCTCCATCTCAAGTATCAAGATCCTGGATAAAGAAGCCGGCCCCGGGTATGACGTCCTGCTGTTGGAGGAGGATTCGGAAGAGGGCAGGGCCTGCGACGGCTGTCAGGCTCTCGATGAGCCCCTGTGCATGGAATACTGCAAGGAGAAGGACGATTTGCGGGAAATGATCGATACCGTAATGGATAAAGCGGCAAAGAAAAAAGAGTCCAACAAGTAGGCGATATCAAGGGGGAGTGATGATGGGGAAGAAACAGGAATTATTCAGTTACGCGGGCAAGATTCTGAGGGTTAATCTGAGTAACGGTGCTATCACGACGGAGCCCACTGAAAATTATGCAAAGGATTGGTTGGGTTCTTCAGGGATCGCCGCAAAAATTCTCTATGACGAAATCCGGCCATGGGTCACTCCCTATGATCCGGCAAATAAAATTATTTTTGGTTCCGGCGCCCTGGTGGGGACAACGGCCCCTGGAGCCAATAAAATGAGTGTCAGTACCCTGGGTCCCATGATCGGGGGATGGGCAAGCTCGTGCAGTGACAGTTACATGGGGGGACAGCTCAAGTATGCAGGGTATGATTCCGTGGTTATCGAAGGCAAGGCCCACAGCCCTGTCTACCTGTGGATTGAGGATGACACGGTGGAAATTCGTGATGCCTCATTTCTCTGGGGCAAGACGACCTGGGAGACGCTTGAGGCGATTCGGGAAAAGAACAATGACCCCGGCCTTCACACCGTCTCCATCGGGCCGGCAGGGGAAAATCTGGTTCGAGGGGCCTGTGTAATCCAGGACAGGGCAAGGGCCTTCGGACGCTGCGGCACCGGCGCGGTCATGGGTTCCAAGAACCTGAAGGCCATTGTGGCCAGGGGGACAGGGTCTGTGAAGATTGCCGATCCCGGGCGCTTTATGCAGGCGGTTACCAAATACCAGAAGATGTTCAAGGAAGCCAAGAATGTGGATATGCAGACCCGGTACGGGACCCTTTCTATCTTCCCCAAAAAGCAGGAAGTCTGCGGCATTCCCTATAAAAACTTCCAGGAGACCCGGCTTCCCGATGAAATGGCCGAGGTCATGCATCCCTTTGCTACCTGCGATAAATACAGGGTTGCCCAGGTCAGCTTTCCCGGGTGCGCCATTGGCGGCTGTGGCAGGCTGATGCACATTACGGAAGGCCCCTATGAGGGCCTCACCACGGAGTGCAACCAGTGGGAGGTATTGGGGACCCTTCAGGGGAGATTGGGTGTTTATGAACCCACCTTCATGGTGAAGTCAAATGCGCTTTGTGATCAGATGGGGCTGGATGTGGATGCCGCAGGGGGTGCGATCGGCTGGGCCATGGAATGCTATCAAAGGGGCATCATCACTGAAGAAGATGCAGACGGCCTGAAACTGGAATGGAACAATCCGGATGTGGCCCTTGAACTCATTCGAAAGATCGCCCACCGGGAAGGTTTCGGTAACATTCTTGCAGAGGGATGTGCCAGGGCTTCCGAGATCATCGGACGTAACAGCGGATACTATGCCATGCATATCAAGGGCCAGGATCTCTACGAACCGTGCCGTGGGGCCAATGGGTGGGCCCTGGGGACCATGGTTTCCACCCGGGGTGGGGGGCATACCACGGGGGCTCCCGTGTGCGAGACAACCCCCGGTCTTGATGGGGCAAAAGCCAGGGAAGTCTATGGTGTGGACGGGGTTGACAGGCCCCAGGAATATGAAGGTAAGGCCCGGATAGTGACCTTCGGGGAGGTTCTGCAAAGGACAAACAACTGCCTGGGGGTGTGCCATTTTAATACCGTATACTGGAATCTTGGTTATATCGGCATGCCGGAGATGGCCGAACTCTATTCGGCGGCAACAGGCTGGGAGACATCTGCTGAAGACTTCACCCGTATGACCATGAAGCAGGTGAACATTGAAAAGGCCTTTAATCTGAGACATACTGATTTTGATCGCAAAGATGACATGCCCACACCGAGGGACCTGAATGAGCCTATTCCTACAGGGGATCTGGCCGGATGGAAACTGGATGAGGAAAAATACAACGGTATGCTGGATGACTATTATGACCTGCACGGTTGGGACAGGGAGACAAGTTTTCCCACGAAAAAGGCCCTGATGGATTTGGGTCTGGAAGATGTGGCCAATGATTTGGAAAAAATTGGCAAGCTGCGGTAACTCAATGGATTGTCCCGGTCATTCCGAAAAATTCGATGGAGAAAATGCAATGATATTTCATATGCCCGCCTGCAGCGGATGCGGGAACTGCTCAATGGCATGTTCATTTCACAACGAGGGAGAATTTGTTCCTGCAAAGGCAGCCATAAGGAGTGTGGAGAGGGATGACGGCCAGGGATACCTCATCTCTTTTTCACAAGAAAGTGATGAAGAGAGATTGGCATGTAACGGGTGCAAGGAGTGCGTCAAGCTTTGCGTTCCCGGTGAGGATCTGGAAAATATAATCATGGAGTATATGGAAAAGCGCAATAATACGGGACAACCAGGGTAGGGGACCGGCAGCGGTGAATTCCCTTGACCTACCGTGGTTTTGTGTTACATTGCGCAGCAATAAAAAATAGGAATGTTTAAGGAGCGGAATGTGAATAACAAAACACGGGAATTACAGATTAAGGAGCTTGCTGAAGCGGCGGGGAAACTTGCCAACGAATACCGATATAAACCAAACAAAAAGGGCTATCATTGAAGTGAGAGTGTATTTACCGCGGTCGCGGATATATTGAAGCTCGATATGGATAGGACCCTTGTACGCATGGCCACAGGTTTTCACGGCGGCGGAGGTGCCCACCGTGAACCCATGCCGGAGAAACCAATGGAAGGTGTTGGAGCATCGTACCGACCGGACATCAAGATGACACCTACGGGTCACCTCTGCGGGGCCCTCGCCGCAGGAATCATCATCATCGGTTATGTCTTTGGTCGTAGAAGTCCGGATGATGATATTACCTGTGCCAGTGAACTTACCTTTGAACTCCACAGAAGGTTCGAGGAGGAGATGGGTACAAAAAATTGCAGTGTGCTGAGACCCTTTCAACAAAAGATCACATCGGATCCGGAAAAAGATGAGAAGGGTCACTGCGGGAACACCTATGGCGCCGGGGCAAAACTTGCGGTGGAAGTCATACTAAGTGCCAAAGATGTCTGTCATCTTTGTCCCGAAATGGAGATCCCCTCGTAGTCTGCTGTCCTATAAATC
>JAFDIX010000498.1 GCA_019307805.1 Deltaproteobacteria bacterium
CAAATTATGTAAATTACATGTGGGACACAACACTAGGTTGGGGTGGGAGGCAAGAATCACATCGGGCCGGGTCCTTTTCCGATGCGGATAGCACCCGGTGTGCAGACCTTGACGCATTGAGGTCTGCCGCCGCACAGGTCGCAGTGGTAGGCATTACCCTGAAAGACCGTCAGTGCATGAAAGGGACACCGATCGCTCCGTCCCTCGTCCCAGAGAAATTTTCCCTTCTCTGATTTGTCGTTCACTTCCTCACCGTCAAGGCACTTCATCTCTTTACACTGTCGGCACACTATGGGCCTGTGCACACTCGTTTCCAGGTCATCCTTCTCGATTCGAATTGCGGATCTCTCGGGGTTCATCACCCCCATATGGAAGAGGGAGCACGCCATCTCGCACAGGTGACAGCCGCTGCACTTTTTCCTATCAACCTTGATTCTCATATCTCAATACCGAGTCTACTGAGGGTTCTCTTCCTGGGGATACCTTCTTCATCCCAGCCGTGAAGCCTGTAATTTTCATCGAGCATCCTGTCAAAGTCCTTTCGCTCCACAACAGACCCCTTGGCCGGCCCTTCGGAAACAGGTTCATCAAAATATCTTTGAGGGAGAGTATCATCCGGTCTGGACATGCCATCCCTTACCAGCAACATCCGCTCCAATGTATAGATCCTCTCCGCACATGTTCGCAATTCCCCGGCCGTCATTTTGAGACCGGTGCATAAGGAGATCAACCTTGCGAAATGCCGGTATTGGAGGGCGTGGGGGCTCGAAAAGGCGGAGAGGAAACGGCAATATCCCAGGGCATCACAGAGTGCATTGAGGCACTCGTGCCACCACACCATCCGTCCCTTGCCCCTGTAGGATGTATATTGATTGCTCACAGGCCCGCCATAGAATTTCTTCAGGATCTCTTGAGGAAGGCCCAGGACATCCATGGAGGGGCGACTTCTCATGTGGCATGCCCCTCGGGTGGAGGTAGCCAGACCCAGGCCAAAACTTTTAGGGAGTCTCTCATCCGTCATCTCTATGGGAAGGCCTTTTATCTGGAGGAGGAATTCTTCGGATGCTGCTCCGAGGGTCTCTTTTGCAAAAAATCCCTCGGCCAGGATATCCCCAAATCCCTTTCTATAGGCGATCATGTGGAGTATTTCGATGATGGCCTCTCCGTTTCCCCACTCCAGGGGAATGCCCGTCTCCTCACGACCGATGATTCCCCGCTGATAGAGCTCCATGGCCCAGGCAATGTATGACCCTGCTGAAATGGTATCCAGACCATACCGGTTGCACAGTTCAACTGCGTAAAGGATGTTTTCCAGATCTACATTGCCAAGTTTGCTCCCCAGGGAACCGATGGAGGCATATTCCGGCCCCTCTCCATGGGTCCCTTTGTATTGCCCGTCCTTTATGGAAAACCGGTGACGGCAGTGGGCCGGGCAGCCAAAGCAGGCGACCATTCCCGTGGAATAGGGCTCCAGGGCCTCTGCTTCCAGCAGACGCCCTTCCTTGCCAAGACTCGTCAACTGGTTGTTTCGAACGCTCAGGAACCCTGATGCATTAGCCAGTCGAAAGAGAAGCGGGGTCCCCTGGTTTCCCAACGCACTGACCCATTTGGTCCCCATGATCTTCTTCAACAATCTCGAATAATAGTTTAAATATTTAACCGGCTCCGCCACTTTGATGTCCAGCGTCCCCCGGACAGCGACCGCCTTGAGGTTCTTTGACCCCATGACCGCGCCCATCCCGGTCCTGCCGGCCGCATTTTTCAAACCGGTCCGAACCGCTGCGAATCGAACCAGGTTTTCACCGGCCGGCCCAATGCAGGCCACCTGCACCTTGCCATCATCCAGTTCTGCGCGAATCCCCTTCTGTGTTTCAACCGTATCAAGGCCCCTCAATTTGCCGGCATCTCGGATCTCCACCTCGCCGTCATGAATGAACAGATAGGCGGGTTTTGGACTTTTCCCAGTGATGACCAAGTGACTGAATCCTGCCCTGACCAGTTCAGCGCCAAATTCCCCCCCCATGTTGGAATCTCCCAGGTGCCCTGATTCCGGGGATTTTGCGCTGATGCTGATGCGGGATCCGAATCCCAGGGTACCGGTAAGGAGACCTGCACCGAAGATCAGAGGGTTGCCTGGGGACAGTGGTTCAAGATCAGAAGTGTAGTATTGGGAGAGCAGGTACATATTCATCCCTCTTCCCCCGAGGTATTTTCCTCGAAGCTCCATGGAAAGAGGGCGAACCTTGACAGATGCTTTTTCCAGATCCACAAACGCAATTTTTCTATCCAGTACCATTCCGTTTCCCCTCTTTACAAAAAACCCCGTGGAAGTGTGAGAGTGAAGCCTCTCTTCGATATGCCCTCAGCAATCAGGCCTTTCCGGTGAGAAGACAAAAAATCTGACCGGGTGCAGGGCAGGACTCCTGAAATGTTCCCAGCCCGGCAACTAATATTTTCCGTCAATATTCTTGAGAAATAGGTCTGATCGCATACGGCCGGAGGCTTGTGTGAAATAGAAATACGGGCAACCTAATATACGGACTACTATCATCAGGTATTTTCCCTCATTACCGGTAGGGGGTCTGTTGAATGGTCCGCTCAGTCTGTCTGATTCTCTCGGCAAAATATTCCCTGATGGATGGTACCCTGACTCTTTCCACGGTTTCCAATTCCTTGATGTTACAAAACCTGGTAAAGGTATGGAGGAATTCATCCCTTCTTTTGAGTGCGAATAAATCCGCCCAATCCTCTTCAGTGGTTGGGCCAAGATCCCTTCCCCTTTGATTGAAAAGACTGCTGTTAATTTCTTCAATCTTTCTTTTTTTCATGTCCAGCTTCACGGTTTCTTTCGCAACCACAGGTATGGATTTTGATTCCAATATAAACCGGTATTGCAATGCCCTATCCAGAGAAAGGACTGTTTCCACGTCCACCTTGACAAAGTTCTTTTGGGCAACACAAAAAATCCTGCTTTTATCGACAAAAATCCAACCTCCCCCGCCCACATATCCAAGGAAAACCATGTTTGGATCTGCTTCCAACTCTTTTATTCTCTGGATCAAGGCATTGCTGACGGCCTTGACCTCGTCGTAATATTGCTGGCCCATATAGGCCAGGACCTTATACTCATCATCATAAATAACAACGATGTCCGACTTCCATTCACACGGGGTCGTCAACTCGTAGGGAGTGGCAATAATTTCCCAGAGAAAAAGGGTTGCAACATCCACGACGAGGTTTAACCCGCGCTCATGTTCTTTCGGCATGCATAATTCGTAAGTTTCTATGAATTCTCCTTGATTATTTTTGGGTTCACCGATGATTTCAATGATTTCAGACCTTGGTGTCCCAATGACAAGTTTGGTATACACGGCCGTTCTTTTCTGATCTTTTTGTCTCGCCAGGAATTCGGAACAACCCTGCAGTACGATGAGGGAAAAAAGCATGGTTAATATAACGGCCTTTTTCATTTTTCTTCTCCAGGAAAGAGAAGGGTGTACTTTCGGCCGTGAAAATCTTTATCTTTGAAACACTCTCCCCAGGGGTGTCCTGCATCGACAAAAGTCATGCAACTGTATTGATATAGGTCCCGGTCTCCAGAAGAATTAGTGGTGTGCCAAGGATTCAAGGATAGGGGTGAAATGTTGAAAAACTGCTTCTCTGGCAGAGATATATTGTATTTGTCTTGACCTCTCAGCGGCAGACACCGATATTATTACCCAGGTTGAGCGGTTCAGCGTTCAAGGTTCAGGGTTAAAGACACCTAAACAGCGTTCGTCAAAGGGTTCTGGTCATTATTACGGTGACAAAGCCGTCTCACCCAACGGGTGATCGTGACGAATCCTGGACTTGAAGAAAAAAATCATTAGTGGCAATCGGTTATAACCTTTGAACCCTGAACTCTGAACCAAGAACCGATCAATTTAAGTATTAGTATGTGTTATCCTGGGAGCCTGTCGGAGAACTAGCTCTATTGGAGGTTGATGGAAAATCTCCAGATGCAAGGCATCCGAAACCGGGGACCCGCCCGCAGGGTGGGGAGTCCTCGCGAAGCGCGGACAAATCCTGAGGAATGTGGCGTACATAGAAGTACGCCACAGTGACGAGGGATGAGGATAACACAGCAGATGGGGGTTTTCCGACAGCCTCCT
>JAFDIX010001022.1:0-2635 GCA_019307805.1 Deltaproteobacteria bacterium
AGCTCTGCGTTTGCGCGTGAGCAGTGAACGAGAGAGCGCGTTAGCGTTTCTTGATTCCTCAGCTCGGATTGCGAAAGTGCTTCTGCAATTAGACCAACAGGCAGGTAATGAAGGAGTGATCAACGTCACCCAGGAAGATCTCGCCCAGTATGTTGGCCTGGCCAGACAAACGGTCGCCCAGACTCTCGGCGAATGGCGCCGGGTTGGATGGGTTGAAACCGGGAGAGTCAGAATTGTAGTCAAGGATAGAGAGGCTTTGGAGAGACTGGCCAGCGCAATAGAGGGATGAGGTTCGCCGTGAAATTCATTCTCTCCTCTGTCGCTTTAATGACAGACAAACATCGTCGAATGATCTAGTATATTAATCAGCAGCCGCTGCAATAGAAGAAGGAAGTTGTGAGAGAAGGAGGTGCCCAAGGCTAAATAGTATCAACATTCGCCTAAAGTAGAAGCCTTGTAGAAATTGGAGGAAGGAAAATGGCACTAACAAATGAAAAAGTGATCGAGAATGTTATCGGTCGACTCACCGAAATGCGCTTGAAAATGGATGCGGAAGAGCGCTTTGTACTTGATGAGATGATCATTAGTGGACCAGAGGTGGTTGCCCATGCGGTGACAGCTGACAAAGTAGTTCCTAGGGTCATACTCGATGATGACAAGTACAGGATAGTCATACCATAGCCTGATGACCACTCATCGTAAGACTTAACCATACCCAGAAGGGCGGACGCTCTTCTGGGTATCGGTTGGTTAAGTTTGTAAGACCAGGTTTAGTGTAAAGCATAATAAAAAAAAGATACGTTTGAAAGGCTGGTTTGATCATGAGCAAGAAATCATCACAAGATAGCGTGCTTGCAGAGCAGCTTCGGCAACTCGTTATGGCTATTGAAACCAGCGGCAACGCAATCATGCCAACTTCAAACCAAGAATTGCTTCAATCCATCGTAGACACAGCTGCTCGCATATTTGGTGCCGCAGCTGCCTCGATCGCTCTTGTAGATGAAAAACAACAGGTTTTATCATGACAGGTCAACCGATTGCGATCTCTGATGTGCAGCAAGACCCACGCTTTAACCTGGAATTCGCCGAGAGCACGGGTTATGTGCCAAAATCAATACTTGCCATGCCGCTAATCCGCAATGACCGGGTGATCGGTGTCATGGAGGTTCTGGATAAAATCGATGAACCGTCATTTGGAATAAAAGACATGGAACTTCTCGGTATCTTCGCCCATCAAGCTGCGATCGCCATTTTTCAATCCCAACAATTTGAAAATCTCAGTTCTGCGCTTATTCAAAGTATTAAGGAACTGTCAAACGCGGATACGCCCTCGGGATTATCGGATCTATTCCGCGCCCTTGAAGAAAAAAGCGGTGAGGATGAACGATTTAAGGATTTGTACGCCCTGGCCAATCATTTTTATTCAATCAGTGAATTTGGTGATTCGGAGCGCCGTGCGTGCTTGCACATCCTAGGCGCGTTTTCAGAATATCTCCAATCGAAACCGCGTCTAGCTCCCTGAGACTTGATACCTACAGTGACCCGATGAAACGAGGCCAATCTCAATGAGCGATAAACCATTTCGCCCCGCGTGGTCGTCGCAATTCACTTCTGATGCGATTCGCGAACTACAAGCCCTGGGACCTATCGGCGAACTAACGCGGGAATGGGCCTGGGGGTGCAGCACCGGGAAGGATGTGAGAGTTGCCATCATTGACAGCGGGATCGAACAAGACCACCCTGCCCTGGAAAAGAGCGTGCGCGGAGGCGTAATCGTTGAATGGGACGCTGAAGAGCAGAATAAGGTGCGCTACGTCGAGGACAATGATCTTATCGATCTCTCGGGGCATGGGACCGCTTGTGCGGGCATCATTCACCAAATCGCTCCCCGCTCCCGACGCCGAATTATTTAGTGTCCGCGTGTTGGGGAGAGATATGACGGCAAAAGCCCTTCAATTTGCCGGCGGATTGCGATGGGCTATCGAAAATGAGATGCAGGTCGTTAACCTCAGCTTAAGCACTTCGCGGGCGGAATACTATGCTCTGTTTCATGAGTTAGCCGACAAGGCATATTTCAACAATATCACTTTGGTTTCGGCGGTTAACAATATCGCCGTGCCCAGCTACCCTTCGCTTTATTCCTCGGTCATATCGGTTGCCGCTCATGACTGCCATGAGCCGATGACGTATTATTACAACCCCTCTCCGCCGGTTGAATTTGGCGCGCTGGGGATAAACGTGGATGTGTCGTGGTTGAATGGCGGCTCCTGCGTCACAACGGGGAACAGCTTTGCTGCCCCCCACATCGCCGGCATCGTCGCGCTAATACGAGCCAAGCACCCGGACCTGACCCCATTCCAGATTAAGACCATACTTTTCGCCTGTGCGAGCAATACACACAGCACGCCATCCGCAACTCAAGATTCTTAACCTTGGACTCCTGAGGGTTTCCTCAGAACATCGCTGCTCGCGATTCCATCTGGGCGAGAACTATCTTCGTTTATTGATAATAATAACGAATCCAAACATCCCTGGATCAATCTCCAGGAGAGTGTTGGGGCTCCTACTTGAGCATATCGAAATCTTTATACTGCGATGCGATGAAAGGTCAGGGTGACTACGGTCCCCAAGTGAT
>JAFDIX010001022.1:2672-3925 GCA_019307805.1 Deltaproteobacteria bacterium
ACCGCTCCTATTCATTTTTACCATGACGTATCCGAGCCACTTTTTACTTCCGGACACTGTTTGATAGATGGCTGAGAAACCTTCGAACATATACTCTTCATCCTCCTCACCTATTATGAGGAGTGGTTCATCTCGATCTTTCTTCTTCGCACGGAGGACGTCATCATAGTTGTAATAAACAATTAGCGTAAGCTCGGCATCCAATAATTCTTTTTCCGAATTTTTTTCTCCAATCTCTAACAAGCTTACGCGGATGACTGTTCGAGGTTCTTTTACATCTCCATCTATGTTATCACTATCCGTAAATTTTTCTCTCCTTATATATACATTATCCAGTTCCCGCGGAAGGATAAAAATCACTCCCTCCGCTTCAAATTCGATAATCCTATTCTTTTCCACCCTCTCTAGCCTCTCAATTGTCTCGCCCATCTTCATCCTCCCTCTCTCTAGAGGCTGGATCTCCAGCCTGCCGATCCTTCATCGCAGACAATTCACGATGCTCGGGCACGTTCTTGATAAATGATTCTCGCCAGGATGCATCGCTGATGCTGTCTGCGCGTCTCATCATTTCATTCCACCCCTCCTCTACTGCATTTGCGGACCGTTCATCCTCGCCCACGACTTTGAAAATGCTCGCACAGGTCTGGTAGACCAGGATTGGGAATTCTACACCTTTTGATCCATGCTCCTGCAGATATATCCAAACGTCTTTGGTGTGATCGAGCGCCTCCTGCTCAAATCCCAGGGTTTGCTTACAGCGCGCCAAAGCAGCTTGTACGTCGACGGCATTTCCCTCGAGCCCGGTATCTTTATAGATCTCAAGTGCAGCCAGGTACGTTTCAATGAGAAATCTTTGGCGTCCTCCAGGCATAATCCCAGGTACAAGTGGCTTGACGCCATCGCGAATGTATCACCCAGCGGCTCCATCGCGGCTTGAGCACGGGCAAGGAATGCTTTCGCGCCAACCTGATCGCCAATCCGGCATGCTACCAACCCCAGGTTGAGCAAGGTATAAACGACCGGACGAAGTGCTCCCAATCCTTCATCCAAAATTAAGGCTCTGTGCAGAAAAGTTTGTGCTTGCGCGAACATCCCTAGCAGCATGTAGATATAGCCAAGGTTAGAGAGACCAAGGGCTTCACCCCATCGATCCCCCAGATATTCACTGATTCCAACCGCTTGCTCACCCAGACTCGCAGCCCGGGAAAGATCACCGATCACATTAAAATATGTGCCTAAATTGGCTAGGATCT
>JAFDIX010000068.1 GCA_019307805.1 Deltaproteobacteria bacterium
GATAGAGCTCCTTGAGAAATTTCTGATTCAATTGCTCCAGGGTCATGGTGGTATAGGAGATCCTGACGGCAGCCATATTGCTCATGCTTCCATCCACCAGAACCTGGATGGGTGCTGAACGGCCCTTTCGGATTTCCTCACTGAATTTTGGTCCCACCTTGACCGCCAAGTCAATTTTTCTCCTGAGCAGCATTTCTTCCAACTCTCCGGGGTGCTCCGCATAATGGGTGATCCGAAAAATTCTGTTCGCATTGAGGGCATCCATAAGCATTCGACTTTCCCTCGTGCGGGACTGGTCAAACACACCGACCCGAATATCTCGTACGTCCGTGGTCACCACATATCCAAAGAGGAGCAATTGGATGAGAGGTGCGATAATGAGCATTGGTCTATTCTTCTTGTCCCGAAAGAGCTGAATAAACTCCTTCCGCACCACTTCCCGTATTCTGAGCCGGTTCATATCACATGCCCTCCTTCCTGAGCTTCCGAAAATTGAGAAGAAGGAGAAGGAGGCACATTCCCGCAAGTACCACATAGCTCGGCCAGAGATGTGCCAGACCCAGATTCCTGAGGTAGAGCCCGTTCAGGATATCTATAAAATAGGTGGCCGGTATGATACGGGTTACGACCTGGAGGAATTTAGGCATGTTTTCTATGGGGAAAACGAAGTCCGAAAGGAGAAAGGACGGCATATAGGTGATGAGTATGGCCAATTGGTTGGCCACCAACTGGGATTTGGTGGCAATGGAGATAAAGAGGCCCAGACTCATTGCGACCCAGAGATAAATGGTGGACCCCAGAATAATAAGCCAGAAGCTGGACTTCATGACTATACCAAACAGGACCTGGCCCATGAGAATGGCAATGAGCACATCCGTGAGCCCGATGAAAAAATAGGGGATAGCCTTTCCAAAAAGGAACTCCCCGCCGCTGATGGGCAGGGCACGGATAGTCTCCATGGTCCCGTTTTCGTATTCCCTGGCAATGACCAGGGATGTCAACATGGCACCAACAATCATGATGATGATGGCAATGATGCCCGGTATGATGAAGTTGCGGCTCTCCAGGTCTTCGTTGAACCAGATCCTGATTCTTGCATCCACGGGAGGTTCTATCTTGTCCATGCCCTGCCGATCAAGAAATTCGATGAGCTGATCCCGATTATACCTCTCCACAAATGCATTGATAAATCCCCTTGAAAGACCGGCAAAATTGGGGTCACTCCCATCCAGAAGTACCTGCAGGGGAGTCCTTCGATCCGCTCTTAGACCGGCAGTCCAGCCCGGCGGAAACACCAGGACCAGGGATGCCCGGCCATGGTCCAGTGCCTTTGTGGCGGCCATGGTGTTTGGGAGACTGTCCCGGACATCAAAATAGGTGGAGGCTTTGAGCCTGCGGATAAAATCCCGGGTCAAGTCGGTCTTGTCATAGTCCACGACCGCTGTCCGGATGTTGTCTACGTCCAGAGTCAATGCATATCCAAAAAGGAGGATCAGGAGAAGCGGGATGATGAATGCCAGATACAGGCTCCTGAAGTCCCGGATCAGGTGGTAGAACTCCTTGCGGGCAATGGCTATGATATTGACGATGCTCAATGGGCTTCCCTGGTCATCAAGTGGATAAACACGTCATTGAGCCCGGCATCAGGTCGCTCAGGAAACATCTCTTCCACAATCTGCTCAGGGCTGCCGCTTGCCACGATTTTCCCCTCATTGATCATAATGATCCTGCCACAGTGGCGTGCCTCGTCCATGTAGTGGGTAGTGACAAAAACCGTCATCCCCTCCCGGGCGAGCCGGGCAATGAATTTCCAGAATTGCCGTCTGGTGATGGGATCCACCCCTGAAGTGGGTTCATCCAGGAACAGGATCTCAGGCTGGTGGAGCAAGGCACAGCCCAATGCCAGCCGCTGTCTCCATCCCGGGGGCAGTTCCCGTGTGAGCCGATCCCGGACCTCCTTCAAGCGCGTGATGTCAAGGACCCACTCGATTCTCTCCTGCCATCGTTCCTGGGGCACACTGTATATGCCCAGGTAGAAACGGATATTTTCAAAGGGGCTCATATCCTCGTACAGGGAAAACTTCTGGGACATGTATCCGATGGCCTGTTTGATCTCCTCGGCCTCCCCGTAAATATCATGGCCGGCCACCTGGCCCTGTCCTGAAGTGGGACTGATGATACCGCAGAGCATTCGAATAGTGGTCGACTTACCTGCACCGTTGGGCCCCAGGAAACCGAAAATTTCCCCCCTTTTGACGGAAAAGGAGATCCTGTCCACGGCCACGAACCGGCCGAAGCGTTTTTCCAGGTTCTCGACCCGGACGGCCTCAGAGTTGAAAGCTGTCATGGGCAAGTTCCTCATCCACCTTTTCGATACGGTGGATCATGGCCTCCTCAAGACTTGGGAAATGGGACTGGACCTGTTCCGGAGTGTCAATTCCCAGAATCCGGGACTTGTGCATGAGGGCCAGATTGTCACATTTTTCCCCTTCATCCAGGTAGGCCGTAGATATAAGGATGGTCATCCCCTCCTGTCTCATTTCCATGAGGATATCCCAGAACTCCTGCCGTGAGACAGGATCCACACCGTTGGTGGGTTCATCCAGGATCAGCACCTTTGGCTGGTGCACGAGCACGCATGCCAGGCCCAGCTTCTGCTTCATGCCTCCGGAGAGATTCCCTGCCAATCGGTCGACAAAGGGCAGCAGGTTGGAAAATCCCAGGTACCGCTTCCTTCTTTTTTCTCTCTCCTCACCGGTGATGAGAAAAATGTCCATGAAGAAATTCAGATTTTCTTCTACCGTAAGATCCTGGTACAGGCCGAATCTCTGGGGCATGTAGCCCATGAGATGTTTCACCCCGGTCTTTTGTGTCACCACATCCAACCCGCCAATGGATATTTTACCTGCAGATGGCGTAATCATGGTGGCTATCATACGCAGGAGAGTGGACTTGCCTGCACCGTCCGATCCCACAAGGCCGAAAATAGTCCCCTCATCTATCTGAAGGCTGACTTCCTCTACCGCGGTGATGCTCCCAAACCGCATGGATACATTTTTTACTTCAACAAAGGACATGGATCATTTCCCTTCAATATTTGTCAAATAGATGAGCCGTTAAAGGGTGTAAACACTGGAGTACTGGAGTAATGGAGTATTGGTGCGCTCACATACTGTTCTTCTCTTTCACATCACTCCATTATTCCAACACTCCAAATCACCAATTGACGAAAAAGCCCATATTATGACTTTGTTCTAATATTCGTCCAAACCCAGGGTCATTGTCACGATTTGCAGGCTTACCGCAGCCAGGCGTCTGCGGGCATGCCTGATTTCAACTCCAGATCCGGATTGGGAACAGACACCTTCACGAGGTACACGAGTTTGACGCGCTCTTTATGGGTCTGGATGATTTTGGGGGTAAATTCGCCCCGGGGCGAGATATATGCCACTTTCCCCCAGTAGTCCTTCCCCGGGAAGGTATCCACCTTGACCTGCACCTTCTGCCCCGGTTTGACCTTCCCGATTTCCGTTTCACCGACGAATATCTTGAGATCCACTGTGGAGAGATCGGAAAGAGAAAAGACCTGGCGGCCCGGAGAAACCACCTCTCCCAGTTCCACATTTCTGCTCGTGAGGATGCCTGTCAACGGAGCCTTCAAGCGGGTATAGCGCAGTTGGGTCTCCGCCAGGTCCATGGCCGCTTTTGCTGCCTGAACCTGGGCCCTGGCCCCAGCCATTTCTTCTTCAGTGGCCTTGATCTGCTTAAGATTGTTCCGGGCCAGTTTCAGGACGGCCATGCCCTCCGCCAGCTTGGCCTTTGCACTCTCAATGGTTTCTTTCCTGAAACCCTCCTTAAAAAGTGCGTATTTCTCCTGTGCCCGCTCATATTCCCGCAGGGCTTTCTCATGGCGCAGCGCCACTGCATCCCAGGACTGTTCTGCAACAATTTTGTCCCGAAGGAGTTGATCATACCTGTGTTTATCCTTTTCAGCCTCTTTCATGGTGGCTTCGGCGGCCAAAACTGCAAGGCGTGCCTGCCGGATATCCTGTTCCCGGTATCCCGTTTTCAGCTCATTCAATCCGGATCTGAGTGCTTTCACATTGGCCTGTGCACGTGCTACTTCAGCCGGAAGGGCTTTTTGTTGGATCTCTAATATCAGTTCCGCTCGCCTCAGGTTCCTGGCAGCGACTTCAAGATTGGCTTCCGCCTGATGGAACCGGGCCTGGTATTCAGAACGATCCAGTTCTGCGAGAATCTGTTCCTTATCCACGGACTCCCCTTCATCCACCGGAATTCGAATCACCCTTCCACTCACCTGAAAGGCCAGTTCAGACTCGATCGCTTCGATGGTCCCGGAGTAGTAGAGTTCTTTCTGCTGCACCCTCTTTTGCCCAAGATAAACGAAGAGCCCCACCCCCAAAAGCAGTGCAACGAAAACAATGACAATGATCCGTTTTTTCATGGTCCGGCCTCCACATTGCCGAGTTGTTTCATCCTTGTTTTTTAACCCCCGTCAGAATGATCCTTTCCACTTGTTCTGCCAAATCCCCTGCATCATCAATCGCCATACGCTTGAAAAATTCCGGGAAATCCGGATGCCTGGTCTTGATGGAATTTATGTTTTTCACGGATATAATGGATCCCACGACCATGATATGTATGATCAGGGGATTGGCCTCGATGAAAAGGCCCTGGGCCGCCCCCTCACGGAGTATCTCGTCGAGCATACCAAGAATGCGCGCCAAATCATTTGCCACGACCTCGGGAATATTGCGTGCACCGGAAGCGAGTTCCCTCATAATGATAGGCGGAACATGGGGATGTCGGCCAACGGTCTGAGCCATGTTGCGGACATAGGTCCTGAGCTTCTCTACCGGGTCTTGAGCCTGATGCATGTTTTCCGAAATACGTCGTGCCGCACCACTGAAAACATCATGAAGCACCCGCGCGTACAAGGCCTCCTTATCCCCGATGTGGTAATAGATAGTGGCCTTGTTTACCCGGGCCCGACTGGCGATTTTATCCACGCGGGCTCCGGCGAAACCGTCTTCAGCAAAGATCTCTGTGGCCGCTTCGAGGATGCGCCGCAAAGTTTCCTCCCTCTTTTCCTGAAGGGTCTGGGTTTCCATATCATACTCCTTAGTTAAACTAACCAGTTAGTTAAACTACATATTTAAAATACTCTTTTTCGACTCTTTGTCAAGGCCTTTTTTCGGCTCCAATGCAGGGTTTCTACAAAATGTGATTGATTCTATTTAAGAAAACAAATATTCTTTTCCACATTCCCGCATGATCGAAGCTCTCAGGACCCCACAGGACAGGATGGAAAGCCATGAAACTGGGGATCGTCGGTCTTCCACAATCCGGAAAAAACACTATTTTTGCTGCCCTTTCCGGCGCCCGGGGTGAGGAGGCTGTGCAGAGGAAGTCCCGCATGGATCAGCGGATCGGCACGGTGAGGGTGGCCGATGACAGGGTGGATTTTCTTGCCGCCTTACTCACCCCCAAGAAGACTACCTATGCCCGGGTGGAGTATCTCCTCCCATCCGAAACCACGGGAGGCAAACCCTCCAGATCGGACAGCGCACTCTGGAACCAGATAAGGCCCTGTGACGCCTTGATCCACGTGCTCAGAAACTTTTCTTCCCCTGGCGGTCTGGGGGCAACGCCGGAAGCAGATTTCCGGGCCCTTGAGGAGGAAATGATTTTGAGCGATCTCCTGGTCGTGGAAAAACGACTGGAGCGAATGGAACTGGATACCAAAAGGGGGAACAAACCGGAGCCGGAAGAATTGTCCCTCATAAACGCCTGCAGGGAACTGTTGGAAAAGGGACTGCCCATACGCCTGGACCCGGAGCTTTCATCAGCACCTGCATTGAGGGGGTTCACCTTCCTTTCAGGCAGGCCTCAGCTCATCATCATCAACAATGAGGATGAGGATGAATCCTTTCCTGCATGGGAAAAACAGCCCGAAAACACCGATATAATCGCTGTCAGGGGCCGGCTTGAAATGGATATCGCCGGCATGGACCCCGAGGAGGCAGGGGAGTTTTTCACGGAATACCACATTGAGGAATCTGCACTGGACCGGGTCATTGAAAGATCATATCATCTGATGAACCTCATTTCCTTTTTCACTGTTCTGAATGAAGAGGTGAGGGCTTGGACCATTAGGTCGGGGTCCCCTGCCCTGGAGGCCGCCGGAGCGGTCCATACGGATATGAAAAAGGGTTTTATACGTGCGGAAGTACTTGCATTCCAACATCTTCGGGAATACGGCTCTTTTCAGGAGGCCAAAAAGGCCGGCCATGTCCGTCTCGAAGGAAAAGAATATACGGTAAAGGACGGTGACGTCATTAATTTCAGGTTTAATGTATGAGGTGAGGGATACTAGTATCCTGTCACCTTTGAAGTGTCTCGATCTCCTTGTCCACGGGCGTGATTCAAAATGCTTGATAAGCCATGGCCCTTATTCCCCGGTGTCAGGTGTCAGGTGTCAGGCGTTGCGCTTAAGCGCTCCGAAACAGGAACGAAAGGGCTGAAACCTGAACACTGAAACCCGAAACCTAAACCAACACCGTCAATGCACACCGCTATGTACCCATGCATGGAATATCGAGCAGCGGGCGACAATAAATACGACAATTTATGTGTGACTAGACACTAGAGATTGCGCTATAAAACACGCTGGAGCGTAAGTGCCAACCCGATTTTTTAGATTATATGGCTCACGGCGTAAAGCACAGGGCACAGGTCAAAGAAAGGATCGAAGAATGGAAAAAGTAAAAGTAGGTATCATTGGCGCAGGAGGATATGGCGGATGTGGGGCCATTGAGCTTCTTTTGGGGCATCCCCATGCCGAGGTCCTTGCCCTTTTTGATAAACAGGACGTGGGAAGACCTATCAGTGATCTCTATCCTCATCTGAAGGGTTTTTGTGATCTGCCCATTGTGGACCCCGACGAACCGGATCGTCCGGATCATTTCGATGTTCTCTTTTTTGCCACACCCGACGGAGTGGGTCAGAAGGAGGCCCCGGCCTGGTTGGAAAAAGGCACTAAGGTGGTCGATTACAGCGGTGACTTTCGATTCAATGACCCTGAGACCTATAAAGGGTACGCGGCAAGAATCGGCAGAACAGAGGGCCATGCCTCTGAAGATCTCCTTCCCGGGTCTGTTTATGGTCTGGCGGAACTGCATCGGGAGGAGATAGCAAAGACAAATCTGGTGGGAAACCCCGGGTGCTTTGCGGTGAGTTGTATCCTGGGTCTTGCCCCTGCCCTGAAGTCAGGACTTATCCAAAAGGAATCCATCGTCTGCGACGCAAAGACAGGGGTTTCCGGCGCCGGGAAGAACCCTTCCCCTGCTTTTCATTATCCGGCCCGGTACGATGCCATGAATGCCTACAAGATATCAGGCCATCAACACGTCTATGAAATTGAACGTGAACTTGGCCTGGTGGCCGGCGAGGAAATCAAAGTAACCTTTACGCCCCATGTGGTGCCCCTTTCCCGGGGAATTCTCTCGACCATCTACGGAGACCTGAAACAGGGAATGGACATCGGGGACGTGGAGGAGGCCTACCGCTCATTTTACCAAAATAAGACATTCGTTCGGGTCTTCGGACCCCAGACGGCCCTCACTACCACCGATGTGAGAGGGAGTAATTTCTGCAACCTGTCTCTCAATATAGATGACAGGACGGGGAAACTCATCGTCGTCAGTCTTATCGACAACCTCGTGAAGGGGCAGGCAGGAAGTGCGGTTCAGAACATGAATATCATGTTCGGTCTGGAAGAGGGGGCAGGCCTTTTCAAGTCCGGGCAGTATCCGTAGCAAAGCTTCTCCTCAAACCGACAAGTTGAGAAGAATCCTATTTGGTTATCGAAGCAAAGAGATACTGGTTACTTGATGCTCGATACTGGATAAAGAGAAAAGAAAACCCTTGAGAATTCGGCATTCATAATCCAGTATCCAGAGACCAGCATCCAGAATCACGGGTTAAAACAATTAATATTGAGGATTTGGTTTTATATGGGGATGGGTAGTTTGTAGGATTCTCTACTTATTTGATGCAGACCTTCCTGACCTGAATGAGGTCTGTAATCCCGAGGAAGACCTTGCGAATGCCGTCCTGCATCAATGTGGTCATGCCGTCCTTCACGGCCTGCGCCCTGAGATCCTCCATCTTGGCCCGAGTCTGGATCATGGTTTTCATTTTGTCAGTACCGTCAAGGATTTCATGGATGCCGGTACGGCCCCTGTATCCTGTATTCCCGCAATTGGAGCATCCCTTTGGTTTATGAAGCATCAGGTCATCGGTGTATTCGTATCCCAGGGCATTGAAATCGCCTTCATAGGCCCTCTCCAGTCCCTCATATTCTTCCTTGCTCGGATGGTACTCTTCCTTACAGTCCTTACACAGGGTCCTTACCAGACGCTGGGCCAGGACGGTGAGCAGGGCATCGGCAAAATTGAAGGGATCCATACCCATGTCCAGAAGACGGGTGATGGTCTCAGGCGCACTGTTGGTGTGGAGTGTGCTGAAGACAAGGTGTCCTGTGAGGGAGGCCTCGATACCGGTGGAGACGGTCTCGTGATCGCGCATCTCACCCACCATGATCACGTCGGGGTCCGCACGCAGGAAGGCCCTCATAGCGGTTGCAAAATCGAATCCGATCTTGGGATGGACCTGGACCTGGCGAAGGCCCTCCTGGGTGATCTCCACCGGATCCTCTGCAGTCCAGATCTTGGTTTCCGGTTTGTTTATCTGGTGCAGTCCCGCATGGAGCGTTGTAGTCTTTCCGCTTCCAGTCGGCCCCACCACGAGGACAATACCGTAGGGCTTGGAGATGGCATCCAGAAAGACGCTGAAATTTCGCTCGCTGAATCCCATCTTGTCCAGCGGAATGGGCTCACCTGCTGCCAGAAGACGGAGGACAATGTCCTCGTTTCCACCCGCCGTAGGGATGGAGGCCACACGGAGCTCGATGTCCAGAGGGGCATACCGCTTGAATTTGATCTTGCCGTCCTGGGGAAGCCGCCTTTCGGAGATATCCAGGTCCGACATGATCTTGAGACGGGATATGATGGCCCGCTTAAAGGTATAGGGGATGGTCTGATAGATCTGGCACGCCCCGTCCACCCGGAAACGGATGACGGAGTTGGCTTTGCCTGGGCGCGGCTCTATGTGTATATCCGAGGCATCCCGGTTGTAGGCATCCACGATCATCTTGTTGACGAGCTGAACAATGGCGCCGTCCTCCTCGCTCACCTTCTCAAGATCCTCGACATCTTCTTCATTGGTACCTTCAAGTTGCCCGAGGATATCCTCAATGCTTCCGGAGTCCCCCATCATTTCAGACCTCTTCACGTCAAAGAAGAGGTCAATCATCTTCATGATATCTTCCCGCAGGGCAACCCAATACTCAAACTGTTTACCCGGAATCAGCCTTCGAATGGTATCCCTGGCAGGGAGAAAATCGGGATTCTCCATGGCAACGACCACCTTGTTGCCGGACTGGGATACGGGGACAAAGAAATTTCTCTTGAGAAAGCTTGGCCGCTGACCCTTGAGCAATTCACCGGGAATGACCATTTTTTCATCATAGGGAATAAACTGGGTCTTGTGGTAATTGGATAGGGATTTGCCGATATCATCCTTGGATACGTGGAAGTCGGCCATGAGTACTGCTTCGACCTGTTTCTTGGTCTTTCGGGCATCCCCCATGGCCCGCTCCAGATCCTTATCCGTGATAATGTTGTTGGAAATCAG
>JAFDIX010000499.1 GCA_019307805.1 Deltaproteobacteria bacterium
ACCAGGTTGGCTCGCATTCAAAATCCCAACGAATGTCAAACCATCCGCCGAGTGCAACACCCAACCAATGAGAGGGAATTTTGTTCCTTACATTTATGTAGTTCAATTCATAAGGTATGTTGATGCTCCCTGAGAAAACCGTCTCATCCTCATCATACATATTGATTACTACCTCATATTTATCACCATATCCATCACCATCAGGATCGGTGGTGCCGAAATAGCTTCCCCAGTTACCGCTTGACCAGATAAAGAAAAAGGTTTCTCCAGTGCCATCCTTCAGGAAAAAACGCGGCAACAGCCTGAAAGTATCTGGCATCCTTAAATCTGGCTCAAAACCCGAGTGTTCCCGGTCTGCGCTGTATGCAAGTGCAGTGGGAGTAAATACCTCATAATCCGTAAACATAGGATAGGGTTCGACGAGCCCTGAACCAGGATTATATCGTGTCCTCAGATAGGAGTTCTGCATCGGCCAGTATGCCCCTATAAATAGTGGATCATGTTCCGGGTGTCTGCCCGACCACTCCCTTGCCGGGATGATTGCGCCTGAAGCCCTTCCGGTTGGCATGTCGACTACATACATATGCCCGATAAAATTATCCACTCCGCATTCAGACCAAGACCAATCGGGGTGTTCCCAAACATCGTCGTCGTCGTCACCCGGTAGTTCATAATCACATTCTTCTTTCACCGTATTGCTATTTTCGTAGATAATGTAACCCATGTAATATTCATTACCACGGCTGTTCCCGGTTGTTGGGTCCTCATCCAGGTCCACTTCTAAGCGTAAAAGGTTATCAACGCTGACATTGTTTATTACCAGCGTTTCGGCGTTTAAAACCACCACATCAAACGGCGTATAGTCCACATGCCCGTTCGCCATTTCTTCCGAATACCTGTTCATGATAAACCAGTGAAAGTTGCCAGCATAACCCCCAACCTCCGTCAACGCCATAAGGGTATTATCCGTCCCAGTGGTCCCGGGTATGGGAACCAGGAAAAAGGGCTGGATTAAGTGAGTCCCCGGAACCGCATCCGGCATACCGACCAGGGCCTGTGCCGGGACGGCCACAAATCCCACCATCGCTAACACTGAAAGCGCTATAAAGATCTTTTTCATACTCTTTTCCTCCTTTTCTCATCCTTTATCTAAATTATTCTTCCCAAACGCGCGTTCAAAACCATTTCATCCTCCTTTTTCTCCTTTCCTTTCCATCACCTCCTTTCTATAGATATCCGGCCACATCACCCGTCTTAACCGATAAATTGGTAATAAACCGCGGCCGTATTTTCCTTGTATTCTGTATGCTAAAGTTCCAGTCAAGCCTATAACATGACAAATCCTTAGATGTCAATCCTTTTTTATGCTTTTCAGGCCATTTTACAGGAATCGAGGCAAAATCCACCGTAATTAGACGAACTTCTGGCACACTATTACCCGGTTGTCAAGACTTTTTTAATCGTTTTTCCGGCCTTTTTACACTTTCTGGCCAGCGGAAAGGCCTAAACCGGTGAACCGTAACCGCTAGAGACCTTTGCGAAACGCCCCCTTTTGCCCAATCCCGGTGTCAGGCTCAAATTTTAATCCTCAAAATACTCAATGTATTCCTGCCTGCCCCGCCTGTCCCGTGCAATTCACGTCAGTGACAGCGCAGCGTATTTCACTGGGGTAGGTCCGGCAGATCGTACTGGGGTGGTTAAAATTTTCGCCTTCCTTGGCCTTGAACAAAATTGAACGTTTTTCAAAGGTCTCCGCTATTCAGACCCGCGCGTTGCGCGTAACTTACTTTCTTCCAGATGTATCCCTCCTCCTCGACAACCGGGAGGAATAACCTCTCCAAGGCGTGTGCCAAGGTCCCGTCCACGAGATTTTCCGAGCCTTTTTCAAAGTCTTCATCCCGCAGCTTAAGGGAAAGGAGTGATTTGAGCGCCCCCGGCCGAAACCAAAACATGGAACCCGCCGGGAAATCGAGGCCGGCCTCCTTTTCGAGCTTGAGATTCAACTTCTCCCCAAGACGCGAGGCGATCTCCCAGTTGGACCCCCATTCCACCATGTGCCTCATCGGTGGAAAGTAATCGGGAAAAAGAAGACCGAGGTTTTTTTCCGCCTGGAAGGACCTCAGGATATAGGCGACTATCTCCGGCGAACCGAGGAGATTCTCTAACAGAAACCTTCCCCAACCCTCCAGGTCCTTGTGCCTGGCGCTCTTTTTCCCGTGTACCTTGCAGATGAAATCATACTGTGGATAGAAAGATCCGAATTCGATCAGGAAGGGCCGGATATCAAAACCCCGGTTCTCCACACCTTTCACAACCACTCTTCCGGGGCCAAACCGTGTGGAAAAGAAGGCCCTTAGTCCCTTTTCCGACCCGGGTCTGGTCGAGAGGTAGAGGTCGAATGCGGCGGGAATGTTCTCGAGGTAGCGGATCAAATCAGCGGCCAGGTCATCGTAATAGAGATGGGCCACCACAGCCACTTTCAGATCTTTATGGCTCACAGGAAGATCCATTATGCGTTTTTCAAGGCGCTCAAGGTCGCCTTCAGAAAAGCGTGGCCGTGGGTGATGTCGGGTTCCAGATGGTTTCCCTCCCCCCATTCGTTCCACGCGTTGATAAAAACCAGCCTCTCTTCTTCCTCCCGCAGGACCCTGGTCTGGTGAACCACCTCACGCAACCACCATTCATATCTCTCCGGTGAGGATCTGTGGAAGATATGGGCGCTGTCTTGCTTCCGGGGCGTATTGTCCCACATGGGCATCACGGTTCTGAACAGCCTGTGAGAAGGAATGCTCCGGTTGACCAGCCGGCTCGCCACCTTCCTGTAGTCAAAGATCTCTCCCAAAAACCCGCTGTTGAGCATCCTCAACGATTCCTCATATTGATAGGCCTGATTATGAGGCGGAAACTCCACCGCCGCGTCAAAATCGATGGACTCGGGATCCTTCCCCATGTTGCCGAAGCTTTCTACAAAGCATAGATAGAGATCACCGATCCCGGCCCTGTGGCACTCATGACGCCACAGCCCGACTGTCTCCGCCAGGTTCGGTATGATATCGACCCGATACACGAGGAGGAGGGGCCTGCCATGCACCCGAATGTATCTTGGATCCTCAAACGCTTTGAACAGGGTGGTAATGAAGTTTTTAGCATCCTTTACGGAACAGTGCTGTTCCATCAGGATCTCTTCCTCCCGCCCGTCCCAGCGCCTGGTCCAGTTTTCATTGGCCCAGCAGAGGCAGAAGGGGAAGTCGGGCTTCCCGCTGCCCAGCACCTCTTGAAACGGCCTTTCCAGCAATCGCTTCCCATTGAACCAGTAATGGTAATAACAAAAACCGTGGATGCCGTAGTGTCGGGCCAACTCGGCCTGAGCAATACGCGTATCCTCCAATCGAAGATCGTAGAAGCCCAGGTCCGCCGGCAGGTGCGGCTGATAGTGACCCACAAAATTCGGCTGGGCACGGACCACCTTGATCCAGTCCGTGAACCCCTTTCCCCACCATCGGTCGTTCTCTTTGATCGGGTGGAATTGGGGAAGATAAAAGGCGATGAGTTTTACTTTCGAATGCGCCATCTTTAAAGGTCGACAAGTGGTTGCAGGTAAGCTTCGTTAGGTTAACTGCTGCTTCAAAAATCCAGTTTTGACTTGAGGTTTCTGTAGCGAGTCAACCAGGCCCACCCCCTGGAAGAGAATATCTCCTTCAAGAGAGACTCTAATTTTTCGTTGTGGGCCTTGAGTGCGCTGATCGTGTTCGCGGCCCGCTCAAGGTCTTCCCTCGTCCTTGTGAGCTCGCTCATTAAGTTTTGGCTTTCGAGCTGCATTTCGCCCAACCCTTTCTGCCCCTCTTCCAGTTTTGAGACTAATGGGGCGATCCGTTTTTCAAGGCTCTCTTTGTTACGCCCCAGGGTGTGGGGCAAATCACTCTTAAGAAACTTGATCCAGCTCTCCCCTGTGAGGTGGGGTAAAACCCGGTTGAATATCGCGGCCTGGGCCTGGTCATAGGCGTATTTTCGGTGATGGGACTCCTCGGTGTCCTGCACGCCATAGAACCGGTATTCCGCGGTCACCTTGTCCACATGATGGAAACTGAACCGCCGGGAGGCACGGATCAGGAAATCCCAGTCCTCGAACAGGTCCAGTTCGGTGCTGAACCCCTCCAATTCTTGAAAGACGCCCTGGTGAAAGAGAACGCTCATAATAGGGATGTGATTCGCAAAAAGGAGGAGGTCGGGATCAAAATGCCTGTTGAAGAGGACCTCCTTCCTGACGCAGTTTCGCGGGTTTTCCGGCGGGCCCTCATAATAGGCATTCGAGACGCCAGAGTAAACAACCTTTACGTCCTTGATCAGGATTGCGCGCACCAGGGTTTCCACATGATCAGGATAAAACACATCGTCATCGTCTAAAAAATTCAGGTAAAGCCCCCGGGCCGCGTTCAGCCCGGTGTTGGCCGCGGCAGACCTTCCCCTGTTCTTCCCATGGGCGATATATATCACAGGGGTGTCCCCCGCCTGAGAATCAACCACATCCTTTACATCACGGCCTCCGTCGTTCACCACAACGATCTCTAAATTGGCATAGGTCTGGGCCACAATGGATTTCAGGGCACCGGCAAGGAGCGCGGGACGATCTTTGGTGCGCACAATCACCGATACTAAGG
>JAFDIX010000500.1 GCA_019307805.1 Deltaproteobacteria bacterium
GTTGATACCTATAAGGGAGTGCCCCCCTATCCTGAGACGAGAACTTTCATCCAGCGGGTAATGGGGTATTATGGAGATTATAGGGCAGGTCAAAGGAAATAGGTTTACTTCGTTTCAAAAACCTGGTCCCCAAAGACAGGCCAGAGCTAGATGGCTCTACCTTGGAATTTTGTGTATAAAATTACAAATTCCAAGCACCAAATTACAAATAAATCACAAATTCCAAACTGGTTCAAAGCGATTGTTTTTTTGTTTGGGATTTTGAATTTCGGTCATTGATATTTGTTTGTTTTTTGGGATTTGTTATTTGAAATTTCAATAAAGCAATAAACTTTCAACAAAGCAAATCCCCTCTGGGGCTAACCAAAGCCGGGTCCTCTCCCGCCACAGGGCGGGATTTTCAATGCGCCCGGATTCTTTATTTGGCATCCGGGTAAAAGAGCTGTTTCCCGAGGAGCTTGTAATTGGCAATCAGGGCTTGTCCTCGCTCTGAAACGAGCCATTCGGCAAATTTTTTGGCCAGGTCATATTGCACACTGGGATACTTTTTCGGATTCACGGGGATCACACCATAGGGATTGGCCAGATTGGCATCCCCTTCACAGAGCACGTCCAGTTGAATGGGAACATCCCGACCAAATTTGTATTTGATGTAGGTCCCCCTGTCGGAGAGGGTATAGGCCTGCTTTTCATCGGCAAAGGTCAGGACCTTGCCCATGCCCTGGCCAATGGAAAGATACCATTTTCCGGAAGGCGCCATAAAACTCACTTCACTCTTCTTCCCTTTTTTCACAATGCTGGTGGTGGTTTTTTTCATAGGCAGCCCTGCTGCCTTCCAAAGGGCCTGTTCCTTGGTGTGGGTACCGCTGTCATCCCCGCGGGAGACAAACAGGGCCCTGGCGCCGGCGATTTTTTTCAGGGCACCCGCAGCTTTCCCCATTCCTTTTATCCCAGCCGGATCCCCGGGGGCCCCGAGGATGACAAAATCATTGTGCATCACGGCATAGCGCTTGGTGCCATACCCTTCGCTCACAAATTTTTCTTCCCGGGACTTGGCATGTACAAAGATCACATCCACGTTCCCATCCAACCCATCCCTGATGGCCGCGCCCGTTCCCTTGGCAATGACCTTGACCTTGATTCCGGTATCCTTTTCCAGTTCAGGAAGCAACACATCCAGCAGGCCCGAGGCCTGGGTACTGGTCGTCGTGGACATCTTGAGGACCTTTTCTGCCGCAGCAGTCCCCCGGGTCATAAAACACACGCTGATTGCCGCACATGCAATGAGAACCAATATTCGCTTCATTCGTGAACTCCTTTCTCTTTATTAATAGACAATAATATTCATGTAAAGCGTGAATAAGATAAAAAAGTGATTTGTCATTGAAGGGAATAATGAAAAATTAAAGCAACCAAAAGTTACCATTAAATACTAATTGCAATGAATATTTATCTATATTATTGTAATTAGTTTTCGAAGCCTATGTTTTTCCTATGTAAGAAGCTGGCTAATGGGTCACTAGTGGTATATATCAAAAATGACACAACATAGTTTTTAGGAAAATTTGGCTCTGGTGTCAAGAGAAAAGTTCATATTAGGCAATATTTGTTATTTATGGGTATTATTTGTCTTTGAGTGATCCGGCAACATTCTGTTGACAGGACGGGGCAATTCTGTAAAAACATTGGTCAGTTGTGGAAGGTGGAAAATCAATGCCTTCAGGGGGATGTCATGGAAGATAAACCCTTCATGGGTACGAAAGAAGTAGCCCGGTTTCTGGGTGTGAATGAAAAGATGGTCTATTCCCTGGTCTCAGAAAAGGGGCTTCCGGCCACCAAGATCACCGGGAAATGGCTTTTCCCTCGGCATTTGGTGAAGCAGTGGCTCGAACGCCATATCGTCAATGCCCCGGATGCTGCTTCTCATCTCCGTTCGGAAGGGAATCTCATAATAGCAGGAAGCCACGATATCCTGTTGGATCGGATGATGGGTCTATTCAACCGGCTTCATCCGGAACATCTGGTTCTTTTCGGTAATCTGGGCAGCCAGGGGGGGCTTCGGGCACTTGCAAGGGGGCTGTGTCATATGGCATCAAGCCACCTGCTGCAGAAGGACGAAGAAGAATACAATTTCGAGTACATGGTTCAGGAGATCGAGGGGGAATTGCCGGCAGTGGTAAATTTCTGCCGCAGGGAGCAGGGTCTCATCATTGAAAAGGGCAATCCCCGGAAAATTCATGGTGTTTCAGACCTGGGGGAAAAGGGCATCCGCATTGTAAACCGGCCTCCGGGGACCGGTACGCGCCTGCTCTTTGACCTGGAGCTGGAGAAGGCTGGTCTCGATGGGGAGAAAATAGATGGATACGACCGGAGTTTTCGCGGCCACCTGGATGTGGGTCTTGAAATACTCTCGGGCCGGGCCAATGCTACTCCAGGCATCAAATCCGTGGCACGGCTACTGGGGTTGGAATTCATTCCCCTGCGCTGGGAGCGCTATGATCTCCTGGTCTCCAAGGAACGTTTTTTTGAGGAGAGTGTTCAATTGTTCCTGGGACTCCTCCATGAACCCCCCTTCAAAGAAATTGCCGCCGGGCTGGAGGGTTATGACCTGGGCCTCTGCGGGAAGATCGTGTTTCCGGAAAAAAGCGGGGAAGGCGTGTGATGGTTTCTGCAGAAAGGAATAAAGAGGAAGCACATGGTAAAGCCGACTATCAATCCTGAGGACAACTGGCACCACACCGATATTCGCATACGTTACAAAGATACGGACCGCATGGGAGTGGTCTATTATGGAAACTACCTCACCTTTTTTGAGGTGGGCAGGGCGGAATACATGCGGTCCCTGGGGTTTCCCTATTCAGAACTGGAGGCCAAGGGATATACTCTGGCTGTGACCGACGCCACGGCCAAATTCCACAGCAATGTGGGGTATGACGCCCTTGTGACGATCAAGACGCGGATCAGCAAGCTGACCCGGGTCCAGGTGCGTTTTACTTATCTGGTGGTGGATGAAGAGGACAGGTTGCTTGTGTCGGGCGAGACCGGGCACGTCTGCATCAATGAGAAAATGAAGGCCACCAGGATGCCCCCTGATTTTGTTCAGGCATTGGAGGAGGTGATTTAAGCCTGAAAGGAATGGCGTCTTTTCTTCAAATCCCGCCAGCTTTGCTGGTGGCATAGTTACGCTTTGTTCATACGATAGGTGTGTTGTAGTAAAATCCCCCTCGCTCCCCCTTTAGAAAAGGGGGATGACCAAAGGTCCCAGGGCTATCTTGCCCCATCGGGACGCTTTATTTTCAGCGTAATTTGCCCCGCACGAGAGATGCGAAAATTCCCCCAAAACAGAGCAGGGAAAAGACCGTGAAGGCCGTTTGCATACTCTTCAGAAATGCAGGATAGGTTTCCACCGAAATCGGTACCCTCCCAATGAAAACGGCAAAGATGAGGGTGGCGATTCCCATGCTGACCAT
>JAFDIX010000069.1 GCA_019307805.1 Deltaproteobacteria bacterium
ATCCTGCATATTTTCCACGATCGGTTGAACCTTGAAAATCCCATTAATGTCACACAGGTAGAGCTTGACCTGGAAATCCGCGGACACGATCACGCTGATCTTATTTTTGAAAAGCTGGAGGATGCCGGCTATGGGGTGCGGCGGATATCATAGGGAGAGAAGGTGGAAGGCCTCACCATCCCCCCGTTCCACCGTCCCTCTAGTTTAAAAAATCGGATAGGAATAGAAATGACAGAAGTGATTTTGGAGCCAATACTGCCCGACAAGATATAAATGAAGGCGATATTTGAAAAAATACGGGCACTGGCCAGGCCCTATCTCGACACCCGCATGAATGATCTCCACACCGAGATCTCTGCACGCTTTGCCCGTGCCCTGATAGAAAAAGAAGGCGGATCAGACGATATTATTCTCCCTGCCATCCTTCTTCATGATGTGGGCTGGAAGCGGGTGCCTGAAGAGTTCCATTTGAGGGCATTCGGCCCAAAGGCGGATGCCCTGGAATGGCAACGGACCCACGAAAAGGAAGGTGCTGAGATAGCCCGGGAGATCCTTCTACAGGTTGCCTATGACGTAGAAAAGATACAGGAAGTCCTGAGAATCATTGATGGACATGACTCCAGGAAGGCCGCCTTGTCTCTTAACGACAGGATCGTAAAGGATGCGGATAAACTCTGGCGGTACTCCAAAGAGGGCTTTTATATTGATATCAAACGGTTTGAAGAGACCTTTGAACAGGGCATGAAAAGGCTGAAATCCAGTCTGGAGAAATGGTTCTTTACGGATTCAGCCAAGGAACTGGCGCGACAGGAGCTCACAGAACGCCGCCAGGAAAAGGTTGGCAACCACCATTCCGGAGGTCCCCATGTCTGAATGGAAAAAAACTTTTTGTCCCCTCTGTTACCACAACTGCGGTCTTGAGGTGCAAACCGCAGGGCATCAAATTACCAAGGTCAGACCGGATAAGAATCACCCCAGAACCAGGGGCTATGTGTGTAGAAAGGGGCTCAAGGTCGCCCACTACCAGGACCACAAAGACCGACTTACCGCTCCCCTCAAAAGGTCGGGGGATCAATTCATTGAAATCTCCTGGGAACAGGCCATTTCCGAGATAGCCGATAAACTGCGGGACATCATTGACCGTCACGGACCGAGGGCCCTGGCCTATATGGGGGGTGGGGGACAGGGTTGCCATATGGAGGCGGGTTTCGGCCGGAATCTTCTGACCGCCCTGGGCTCACAATACCACTATTCCTCCCTGGCCCAGGAGCTGAGTGGATCATATTGGGTCAACGGCAGGGCCTATGGACGGCAGAGCATCCACCTTGGACCTGATCTTGACCGCGCAAAAAATTTCCTGGTGATCGGCTGGAACGGGTATGTGAGCAATGCCGGTGTCAACAGGGCGAGAAAACGTATTGATGCGTTTGCAAAGGACCCGGAAAAGCAGCTCATTGTCGTGGACCCGCTTCTGAGCGAAACGGCGAAACGTGCCGACAAACATCTTCAGCTGCGCATAGGGACCGTTGCCCTCTTCCTGAAATCCCTCATTGCCATCATTATTCAGGAAGGGTGGGAAAACCGAAATTTTATTGCTGATCACTGCAAAGACTTTGACCGGATTGTCCCCTGGTTTCGCACCTTTGACGTGGCCGCCGCGCTTCATGTTTGTGCCCTTGACTATGGGGAAGTCAAAGACGTGGCCGGAATCTATGCAACCCAGCCCACGGCCATGCGAACAGACCTGGGAATACTCATGGATCGCCAGAGCACCATGAATTCCTATCTCGAGATGATCCTCATGGCCATCTGCGGTCGGATCTGTACACCCGGGGGCAATGTGATCCCGGGGCATCTCATGCCTCTTGGTCCCCACACGGATGAAAGAAATGAAAAGATCTGGCGGACCATGGAGACGGGCATTCCCGCGGTCCTGGGATATTTCCCTCCCAATGTGGCGCCCGAAGAAATTGAATCTAAAAGTGCGGATCGCCTGCGGGCCATGATCGTCAGCGGATCCAATCCGCTCCGTTCCTATGCAGACACCCTCGCCTATGAAAAGTCCTTTAAAGAACTGGAGTTGCTCGTTACCCTGGAGATCACCATGTCGGAAACCGCCCGGTTGAGTCACTATGTCCTGCCGGCCAAATCCGCCTTTGAGAAATGGGATGCCACTTTTTTCAATATCACCTTTCCTGAAGTCTTTTTTCAAGTGCGCCATCCCTGCTGCAAGAGTCTGGGCACACCGTTGGAAGAAGGGGAGATCTTTACGCGGCTGGGCGAAGGCCTTGGGATCCTGCCGCCTATCCCTGAAACCCTTTCCAGCGCAGCCCAGGGAAACAGGCAGGCCTTTGCCATGGAACTCCTGCAATTCATCAACCAAAACAAAGAGGCTGCCAAGCTGCTCCCCTTTGTCCTAAACAGGACTTTGGGCAAGAGTCTGGATTCCGCCCACCTGGCCGCAATCTGGGGACTGCTTATGATGTACCCCCGGCATGCACCTAAAGAACTTGCCGCTGCCGGGTATGAGGTCAATCCCCTTTTGGGGGACACCCTTTTTGAAGAGCTTCTTGCCCATCCTGAGGGAATTCTGATCGGTAAACTGGATCCACAGAATAATCTGGAGCGGCTGAGAACCGGGGACGGCAAAATTCATCTCCATATTCAAGAACTCGAAGGATGGGTCCAGGAGGTACAGGCCGAGGATGAAAGGGCGGCCCTGGAAAACAGTACGTTTCCCTTTATTTTGATTGCGGGGAGACATTTTCCCTTCACAGCCAATACCATCATGCGGGACCCTGCCTGGAACGACCATAAACAGACATGCACGGCGCTCATAAACAAGGTGGATGCCCATGCCCTGGGCCTCGACAATGCCCGGGAGGCCATGATCACCACGGAAGCCTCAAGTGCAAAATTTTCCCTGGAGGTTTCTGATATCCCGGCAAAGGGAACGGTCATCATTCCCCATGGCTATGGGTTGATGTACCAAGGGAAAACCTATGGTGTGAATGTCAATCAGCTCACCAAAAACACCCATCGGGATCGCTTGTTGGGTACCCCTTTACATCGTTATATCCCCTGCAGGGTGGAGAAACCTTGAGCGATGGTAGCCCCATGGGACGGCTTGACGCAGCAATGGGTGGAATGATACAAAAAAAGCGGTTTTTTTATGGTTTTTGAGATGCATCCGTGCACTCTCCTGCATGGGTAATGCTGTGTCCAAATGGTTCATGCAGATCAATAGGCCCCGTCACTCCTCCTGAGTGCGGGTGTTTGTCTATGTGAATGCTCAAACGGGGATGTGAACGCTTTTCCTTGGGGCAATGTTGTGGACTACGCAAAGCTATCAGATCTCGTAGACATCCATTCACCGGAAGGGGTTTTGAAAGAGGTCCAGGAAATCCTCCACCTCATCTCCCCGGAATTTGATTTAGTGCCGGTCAATTCGGCCTTTAACACAGTAGTAAGCCTCTTTAGAGGAGAATACCCGGGGTACCAGGCCTGCAACACCCTTTACCACGACCTGCGCCACACCACAGATGCCTTTCTCGCCATGTCAAGGCTCATCCATGGGGCCATGCTCAATGGAAATCATTTCTCTGAACTCAATATCATCACGGGTCTGGTGGCCTCCCTTTTTCACGATGTGGGGTACATCCTGGAAGAACACGACACTGAAGGGACCGGTGCGAAATATACCGCTGACCACGAGCAGATAAGCGCGGAATTCTTTGAAAGACACGGTCTGGAAAACGGGCTGCCTGAGGAGGAGATCATCGGAGGCAAAATCATGATCCTGTGCACGGACCTCAAGACAGATATAGCCACCATTGACTTCCCCGGGGCAGACGTAGAACTCCTTGGAAGGATGATCAATGCAGCAGATCTCCTGGGCCAGATGGCAGACCGTACCTACCTGGAAAAACTGCTATTCCTTTACCATGAGTTCAAGGAAGGCCAGGTGGGGGATTACGAAGGAGAGGTGGACATCCTGAGAAAAACCCCAGGATTTTACAATTTTATCCAAGACCGCATGGAAAAAGTCTCTGCCCTCCTGGACCGGTTCATGGTTTCCCATTTTACTGCCCGGTGGATGCTGGGCACCAATCTCTACACGGAGGCAATCCAGAGGCAGCTGGAATTTCTGAAAAATATCCTGGCCCTGTCCAATAGCGATCCCCGTGACCACCTGAAAAGAGACGACATTGTACGAAAGGTCCGTGTCATGTACGGTGAGCATGACTAGCCGTCTAAATATGCTAAGATCATAAAATTTGTGTCACGTTTTAGAAAATTACACAATTGCAGATAGTTAACCCGTGATGCTGGATACTGGTCTCTGGATGCTGGTCGAAGATCCCGGCCTCGGGGATTTTTTCTCTTGCAGAGACCACAGAGTTTTGGGTTTTTCTCTGCGCCCTTTGTGCGCTCTGCGAGAGATATTTTATTTTGGTTTTATTGGAACGCAATACTCGTGCTACCTTCCAGGATCACCCTCGCTGCTCAATTTTTTCCACGGCATCCTTTGCCGCCTCTTTAATTTCTCCTCCATAGTCCCCTGCCAAAACCCTCTCCAAATGGGGTTTTGTTCTTGGAATTTAGAAATGATTATGCGATCTTTATTTCATGGCCATGGACCCCGAGCAATACCAGTCACTGACTGCATTTATCGAAAAATGGGAAAAAGATAGCTCCCGGGTCAAGGATGTTTTTGAACAACTCCACGAAAAGCTTCACAACAAAGAATATACCACGCTCAGCTTTAAAGCCCGGCCGGGGGTCAGCTATTCCCTGCGGGCAAGCAGGTGGGTGGGTGATGATCAGGACCCCCAGCTCTATGCGCTTATCGATGTCATTGATGATGATCCAGAGAACAGATGGCTCTCGGTGTGTTTTTACGATGGCACGGTCTCAGACACTGAACAGTTGGGAAACCTCATTCCCCAGGGGATTTTAGGGGATGATGGATACTGTTTTGATGTCAATGAGAAAGATGAAACCTTGACCCTTTTTCTCGGGCAAAAAATTGACGAGGCCTTTGAAAATATCGAGCGGCCAAAAACATCCTGATCGAAGGCAAAAAGAGAAAGAGATGTTCAGCTACCTTTTTATGAAAATATTGGAGGGCAGGCCGAGATCCTATGATCGGCGAATGGATGCCATCAGTCGAGGGCGGATACGGTCGGTTAAGGAAGACGTGGCCCGTGAGATTCCCCAGGGCGCCCGGGTGCTTGAAATGGGGTGCGGCACCGCCGAACTTGCATCCATGCTGGTTGGTCGTGGTGCAGTCGTCACTGCCTTTGATCCCAGTCCCGCTATGATTGAGGTGGCGAGGGAAAGAGTGAATCGCGAGGGAATCGGGGACCGGCTCACCCTCAAACACATGGGGGTTGAAGGCATGGATGGCCTTTCCTCTGGGCAATATGATGCAGTGGTCTCAACACTCGTGTTGAGCGAGCTTTCAGACCAGGAAAGGCGTTTTGCGCTCACCCACGCAAAGCGGGTGCTCAAACCCGAAGGGATCATCGTGATTGGCGACGAGGTCATCCCGCGAAAAGCCCTGCCGAGGATCCTTCAAGCCCTTTTCAGATTGCCCCTGCTCCTGCTCACCTATCTGGTTTCCCGCAATACCACACGTCCCATAGCCGATCTGCCCGGTGAGTTGAAATCTGCGGGCTTTGCAATCAATAAAGAAATTCGCACCCAGGGTGATGCATTTGCCCTTGTCATCGGATCTGTTCCGGAGAAACTTTAAGCCATGAATCCTTTCAAATTCCTATGGGGAACATTTTTCAGGCTATTCCCCTGTCCCACCAGGGTGGGGCTTTTTCCCACGGGAAATCCCGGTCCCAAAAGCCCGGTGCTGGTCACCTGCAATTTTTACCTCACTGTCAGGCGTCTCATGAAAATTTTGGCTGGAACTGATGCCTGGCTTCTTGTGGCGGACTCCAAGGGTGTGAATGTCTGGTGTGCTGCCGGAGGGGATGAATTCAACACGAGATCGGTGGTATCCGCCATCAAGACAAGCGGCATTGAAGAGCACGTGGATCACAAAAAGATGATTTTGCCGCCCCTGGGTGCACCGGGCATCAACGCAAAGGATGTCCAAAAACAGACCGGGTGGACTGTAGATTGGGGGCCTGTTCGCTCCGGGGATATCCCTCGCTACCTTGAAAAAGGAAAACGTCGGACAGAAGGGATGAAGCGGGTAACCTACGGCTGGCAGGAGAGACTGGATACGGCCCTGGGGAGCCTTTTTCCCTTTTTTTCCCTGGGGGCCTTGGGATTTATTTTGTTTGCACCTCGGCACTTAGGGGTATATCTGGTGGCCGGGACTGCCGCATTTTTTCTCTTTTTTTTGACCTGCCCCTGGCTCCCCGGGAGAAGGGGCTTGACTAAGATCATTTTCCTGGAAGTTATTTTAGGACTCATTGGGCTGGCCTTTGCATTGTCCGACAACGTAAGCTATTCTTCCTTAGATTCGGGATGTGTAATAGCGATGGTCATGCTGCTCATTTACGGAACAGAACTGGGGGGACTCGCTCCCCACATGAGGAGCGATCTGGACCCCTTTCTCTCGAGATTGGGAATCGGCACTATCGGTAATCTCTCCTTTGCAGGAAGTGTGCGGACCAATCTTCTCAACGGTTCACTCCTCCTGAATTATTATCGAGACCGTTGCGTGGGGTGCCGCAGTTGTGCAGAGGTCTGCCCACAGGGGGTCTGGCGCATGGATGAAGAGAAGCGTGCCCTGTTGGAACACCTCGAAAAGTGTACCGCATGCAGGGCCTGCCTGGTTCAATGTCAAGGGGACGCAATCAGGGCAGAACCTGCCCGGTAAAGGAAATATCATGGATTTGAATGAACCAAGGATCCTGGGAAAAACCGGACTGAGAGTCGGTAGGCTGGGAGTTGCCGCAAGCTATGGTGCGCCCACCGAGGCCTTTGAAGAGGCCTTTGAAAGGGGCTGCAATTATTTTTATTGGGGCTCCATGCGAAAGAGCGGCATGCGTGATGCCATCAAAAACATCTGCGGGAAAGGCAGACGGGATGACCTGATCATCGTGATGCAGACCTATTCCAGGTCGGCCTTTCTCATGGAGCGCTTCTTCAAGCAGGGCTTAAAGAAGGTTGGTCTGGACCATGCGGATGTCATGATCCTGGGATGGCACAACAAGCGGCCGTCCCGGAAAATCCTGGATCGCGCCATTGCCATGAAGGAGAAAGGCCTTTTTCGCTTTCTGGCTATGTCCGGTCATAAGCGGACCCTTTTTCCCCAGCTTGCCGATGAAGATATTTTTGACATCTTTCATATTCGCTATAATGCCGCCCATCGGGGGGCGGAGAATGAAATCTTTCCCCATATCGAGAAGAATGTTGGTCCCGGCCTTGTCTCCTACACGGCCACGCGCTGGGGCCAGCTCTTGAATCCCAAAAAGATGCCCCATGGGGAAACACCGCTCTCCGGCAGCGACTGCTATCGTTTTGTCCTCTCAAATCCCACGGTTGACGTCTGTATATGCGGGCCCAAGGATTACGCGCAGATGGAAGAGGCCCTGCGCACCCTTGACATGGGGCCTCTCAGGGGAGAAGAACTGGAAAGGATAAAGCGGATAGGGGATCACGTGCACGCCCATACCGGCAGATTTTTCTGATCTTTCTTAAAACATTTTGCGAAATTGAAAATTTTACCGCTTTCGGCTCAAGGCCGATTTCGGTAACCTTGCGGTAACCTTCATTTCCGGTTTTTTCCTCGAAAAGGGCCTTGATCAGATTATAAGAAATGTGTATGATTTTCTTGACTTGTTACCGAATCCGAAAAAGGGGGAGATAATGAATAAAGAAGAACTTCTAAAGCGGATCTCAATTGATACAAAGATCTGTTTTGGCAAGCCCTGTATCCTGGGCACGAGAATATGGGTTTCACTGATCCTTGACAACATTGCCGCTGGGATCTCCGAGGAGGAGATTCTTTCAGCCTATCCTTCGCTTACAAAAGAAGACATCAGAGCTGCCCTTGCCTATGCCGCTGAGCTTACCCACGACCGATATGTGTCTTTAGTTTCTGAGAGTCCGCATGAAATTCAAGCTTGACGAGTGTTTGGATGTGCGGCTGGCAGTTCTTTTTTACGATGCCGGTCATGATATTCAAACAGTTTACCAAGAGAAGCTTTCCGGTGCCCCAGATGAGCCAGGGACGGTAATGACAGAACAAGATCTGGATCGCATGATCAGCGTTGCGCGGAAGTGTGAGCGTTAGGGAAGAAATATTTCGTCTTTGGTGTTCGTTACTGAACTCATCACGAAGTAGCCTCGCACCCACAGCGCCCCACCCCAGAGCATCTTACCGATTTCAGCCCAAAGCTTAATTCGGTAAAATTTGGTGCCCCTACTGCGCTTCAATTTTGAAATTCCAACAGGGAATGGTAAAGAGGGTATTCAGGGTCTGAATTGTTCAACGTTTGAAGTTTCAGCCGTTTTAGAAGCTGTTTATAATGTATTTGGGGCTGCTTGAAGAACTCAAAATAACCCTTGACACGCCATTTGGCATTAACGCTGGCGGACTAAAAAGAAGGAAGGATTTTTGGGAAAATGACAACTCTTGAGATCATTGAGGATCTTAAAAAAGGAAAAGTTGATTTAATCACCTACTTAACGAACCTTTGCGATCGCATCGAGTCCGAGGATGTCAAAATACAGGCTATGGTCCCCGGAACCTATGCTCGTGAAAATATTCTGAACCAGGCATCCCAACTCCTGGAACGCTACCCGCAACCCGAAGACCGGCCGCCCCTCTTTGGCATACCCGTCGGGATCAAGGATATCATCCGGGCATCAGGGTTTCCCACCAGGTGCGGGTCAAAACTCCCGCCCAACTTTTTCGACGGCCCTGAAGCCGACTGCGTATCAAGGATCAAGGGCGCCGGGGGTATGGTCCCGGGGAAGACCGTGACCACGGAATTTGCCTATTTTGAACCCGGTGCCACCCGGAACCCCCACAATCTGAATCACACACCTGGTGGTTCCAGCAGTGGCTCCGCAGCCGGGGTGGCGAGCGGTTTTTTCCCCTTTGCCATTGGCAGCCAGACCGGCGGTTCCGTAATACGACCGGCAGCCTACTGCGGGGTGGTTGGGTTCAAACCCAGTTTCGGGAAAATCCCCATGGAAGGTGTAATGCCCCTTTCGGAAACCCTGGATCACCTGGGCATCTTCTGTGAAGATCCTTCAGGTATCGATCCCTTAATGCAGGTACTGGGCCGGGACTGGAATTCTGAGACTGTGCATAGTAACCCGGGGAATCCTGTGCTTGGTGTGCCTGACGGGCCCTATCTCAATCTGGCAACCCACCATGGCCTTCAGCACTTTGAAGAGACCCTGAAAAAAATACAGGAAAAGGGCTTTGAAATAAGGCGCATCAGCACCTTCGACAATATTGAAGAGTTAAATGACCATCTTCTTCGCCTCATGTGGGTGGAAATAGCGGAGTCACACGCCTCATGGTATGAGGAGTATGGACATCTCTACAGTGCAAAGATGGCAGACGCCGTAAAACAGGGACAAATGATAGGCAGTGAGGAACACCGGCGCTTCAGGGCCGAGGCCGCAGAGCTTAGGATGAAGATAGAAGAGCAGATGACATCAGAAAGGATCGATGCATGGATCTGTCCTTCTACCACAGACAGTGCCCCGGAAGGTTTCGACAGCACCGGAAGCCCGATAATGAATTTTGCGTGGACCTATG
>JAFDIX010000070.1 GCA_019307805.1 Deltaproteobacteria bacterium
ATGATAGAGGATCTGCATCAAAAGAACATCGAACTGGAGCAGACGCTGGACAAAGTGAGACTTCTGGAAAGCATCCAGACCCATCTGACCAAATTCGTGCCACAATCGGTACAACGTATCATTGAAAAATCGCCTGATGCTCCCGATTTGGAAAAACAGGCCAAAGATGTCTCTGTGCTCTTTCTGGACATTGCCGGATATACCCGCATGAGCGAGACGGTGTCCCCGGATAAAATGAATTATCTGGTGGAACGATATTTCTCCAGTTTTCTGGATGACATCCACCAAAACAAGGGAGATATCAATGAAACCGCCGGGGACGGGCTGATGATCATATTTCAGGACGATGAAAGGGGCAACCATGCCATCAACGCAGTCAAAACAGCGCTGGCCATAAACACCCGGGTACAGGTGATCAACAGTGATCTTGAGGAGAACTTTGAGCCCGTGGTGGTAAATGTAGGGATCAATACGGGAACGGCCTCGGTCGGGTCAACACGATTTGAAGGCATTACAGGCACCCGTTGGACCTACACCGCGTCCGGCCCGGTGACGAATGTGGCGGCCCGAATCGGGTCCAAGGCAAAAAACGGAGAGATTCTCGTTGGACCGGATACCGCAAGAAAAGTCGAAGCCCTCTTTCCCATGAAAAGCATCGGAGAGCAACACCTCAAAAATGTAAAGGACCCTATAGAGATTTTCAAAGTACAGCTCCCTTCATAACAACCATGCCTTCCTGTTCACTCCCTTCCTTTTTCCAGGGCAAATGGCGCAATGTTCCGTGGCCTCTGCATATCTGCGCTATCCTTTTGCTCCTCCGATACATATTCATTGTTCATTAAAAATGACCGGTCTCAAAAGCGCAGGAAATGAGTTCACCCTTGATCTCGGGTATGAACTTCTGATAAAGGAATGGAACCGAAAAAGAACACACGACAAAAAAAATATATTGCCAGGGGGATTTCATGGACATTACTTCGAAAAATGAAGACAAAGCACTGATAATTTCTGTGAGTGGCAGGATGGACGCTGTGACCGCCTCTGATTTCGAAAATGCGCTCACGGAATTCCTGGACCAGGGGAATAGCGCATTGATTATTGACTTTTCCGATCTTGATTACATCAGCAGTGCCGGACTGCGCAGCATCCTTGCCAGTGCCAAAAAAATGAAAGGGATGAACGGAACACTTTCCCTTGCCTGCCTTAAGGAAGTGGTCAAGGAAGTATTCGATATTTCAGGATTTAGTGCCATCATTCCCATCTACGATTCAGTGGAAACCGCCCTCGAAGCGATGTAACCACGGGAACGGCCTTTAATTCACTATGGAAAGTATGCGTCAATCTGCCAAACTGGAGAGTCTGGAAGGGTTCATGCAATTCGTGATCACCTCTGCCGGAGATGCGGGATTTCCGGCCAAGCGGGGGATGTGGAGATAATATGTGGCCTGGAAGATCAGGAAAGGTTTATTATTGAAATCCGTGACAGCGGGGTCCCTTTTGATGTGGGAGCCCAATCAGACCCTGATCTGGATGCAACCATCGCGGAACGCAAGATCGGGGGGCTCGGCATCTTTCTCGTTCGCAAAATGGCCGATGAAATGCAATACAAGCGTGAAGGGGAAGAGAATGTCTTGACCCTTCTCATTCTAAAACCCGAAGAGTAAATCTTTTTATATATCTTCTATGAAAACCATATTAAGAATATTTTTCTTTCTGGGGGCCATCCTGATCCCCGCTCTGAACCTCTGGGCCGGTGAGGTTGCCCTGAAAAAAGCGACCTTTATCCCCCAGTGGGTGCCCCAGGCCCAGTTCGCCGGGTATTATGTGGCCCTGGAAAAGGGAATTTATAAAAGGCACGGGATTGATCTCACCATCCTCACCGGGGGCCCCGGCCGTGCCTCTGCAGATCTATTGAGGGATCGAAAAGCAGACTTTGCCACGATCTGGCTCTCGACCGGCATACAAATGCGATCAGAGGGCATCAAGGTACTGAACATTGCCCAGATGGTGCAGCGCTCTGCCCTGATGCTGGTTACCAAAAAAAAGAGCGGGATCCGACAACCCATTGATATGAATAAAAAAAAGATCGGACTCTGGGGTAAGGAATTTCAAGTCCAGCCCAAGGCCTTTTTCAAGAAGTATAATCTGGACGTGAAAATCATACGGCAATCCTATTCCGTCAACCTCTTTCTTCGGGACGGTGTGGATGTGGCCTCAGCCATGTGGTACAACGAATACCATACGATACTCAACGCCGGTATCAATGAGAATGAACTCGTTCCATTCTTTTTTCATGATCACGGGCTCAATTTCCCTGAAGACGGAATTTATACCCTGGAAGACACCTTTGTGAAAGACCCTGAACTTTGCAAGGCCTTTGTAAGGGCATCCATAGAGGGCTGGAAATACGCCTTTGTAAATCCCGAAGAGGCCTTGGCCATCGTTCTTAAAAACCTCCAAAAGGAACACCTCCCCGCCCAGAGAGTCCACCAGACGTGGATGCTCGACAAAATGAAGAAACTCACCACCCCCCACGGGAACTTGACCAGCATTGGAAAATTATACCCTGCTGATTTTGTTCTTGTTGTGGATGTCCTCAAGAACAATGGACTGATTGAGAATCCCCCGCGTTACGGGGATTTTTACCGAAGGTGTTATTGGAATGATTAAGAATAGAGGCATCGCGGTAAAACTCACCCTGCTTATCCTCTCCAGCATGACTGTCATTCTTGCAGTGATCCTGGGCTCTTACTACTTTTACTCCACTGAAATCATCGAGAAAAACGTAAGGGAAAACGCTGGTAACCTCGTTTTGGCGACGGTAAATCGAATAGACAAGGTCCTTCTCCCTATTGAAAAGGTCCCGCAGAATGTTGCCTATTCCCTGGAAAGCTTTGAATACGACCGTGCACAAATCATTCAGCTTGTGCGAACCGTAGTTAAAAACAACCCCGATATCTACGGAGCGGCCATTGCGTTTGCTCCCTATGTGTACGCTGAGAGACTCAAGCGCTTTGCACCCTATTGTTATAGAAAAAGTGCCAAGGAAGTTGCTGTTATGGAGGTTCCCTACGACTACTTTTACTGGGACTGGTTCCAGATCCCCAAGGAACTCAACCGGCCTGTGTGGAGTGAGCCCTATTTTGATGAGGGTGCGGGTAATATCATTATGGCAACCTACTCTGTGCCTTTTTATAGAAACATCGCTGGAGGCCGCCAGTTTATGGGGGTAGTAACCGCGGATATATCCCTTGCCTGGCTCCAGGAAATCATCGCCTCTATCCAAATCGAGGAAACAGGGTATGGATTTCTCATTTCAAAAAACGGCACCTTTGTAACCCATCCCCGTTCAAGCCTGATCATGAATGAAACCATTTTCAGCCTTGCCGAAGACAGAGGGGACCCCGGGATGAGGGAACTGGGCAGGAAAATGATTCGTGGACAGTCCGGGATTGCAACCTTCAAGAGCCTTATCACCGGGAAAATGTGCTGGCTTGCCTATGAACCCCTACCCTCCAGCAGTTGGTCTCTGGGGATACTTTTCCCCAAGGACGAGTTGATGAGGGACATCACCCAGCTTAACAAAAAGGTTATCTATATCAGCCTTCTGGGCTTTGTGTTTCTTTTTCTGGTCATCGTCTGGATTGCCGGGACCATTACAAGGCCCATCAGGGCCCTGTCAAAGGCTACGGAAGATATTGGTGTTGGAAACCTGGATGCTGAACTGCCCCTGATCAAGTCACAGGATGAAGTGGGAAGGCTCTCCACTTCCTTTGGTTCCATGCAGCGCTCCCTGAAAGAGTACATTGAAGAACTCAAAGAGACGACAGCCGCAAAGGAGCGCATAGAGAGTGAACTCAAGGTTGCCCGGGATATCCAGATGGGCATTCTGCACAAGATATTCCCCCCTTTCCCGGACAGGGAAGATTTTGACATATTTGCCACCATAGAACCTGCAAAGGAGGTCGGAGGGGACCTCTATGATTTCTTTTTTCTTGATGATGATCATCTCTGTTTTGCGGTGGGGGATGTCTCGGGAAAAGGTGTTCCTGCGGCCCTTTTCATGGCAGTCTCCAAGACCCTTATCATGACAAAGGCGACAAAGGGCTTGACCTCTGAAGCGGTCCTGAGCAGGGTCAATGAAGATCTCTCCCTGGATAACCCCTCCATGATGTTCGTTACCCTGTTCCTGGGGATTCTCAATATCCGCACCGGAGAGCTGGAGTATTGCAACGGTGGCCACAACCCCCCCTACATTCTTCGTAAAAACGGCGACATAGAACTCATAGAGATGACAGGGGGCATGGCCCTGGGCATTATGGAGGACTTTTCCTACCAGTCAAAAAAAGTCCAGATCGAAGATGGAGATGCTATTTTCCTTTTTACGGACGGTGTCACAGAGGCCACCAACACAGACGAGGAACTCTTTTCTGAAGAGAGGCTGGAGAGGGATCTTGCAGAACTTTATGAAAAACCGATACACGAGTTGGTGGATGAAATGATGGTACGGATCAAGGCCTTTGCCGAAGGAATGCCCCAGGCAGACGACATCACAATGATGGTATTGAAATACTTCGGTGATAAAGGGCAAGGAAGATCCTAACCGGACTCCTTTTGCTTTTCAATCTCCTTCCTCTGCATAGCATCCAGATAGGCGTCCGCCTCATCAACGTTTTTGAAAATGGAGATGGTAGGCAGGGCATTGATGATTTCAAAAACCTTCCGAATCTGTGGCTTCAGATTCGTCATCATAAATTCACCGCCGGACTCGTTGAGGCTCTTTTTGGTTTTGAACACCACCCGCACTCCGGCACTGCTGATATAGTCCAGCTCAGACATATCGAGTATCAAGACCCGTGTTGCGGGTTCAAGCAGTGACGCAATTTTTTCATCAAGTATCAGGTAGGTCTCCGTATCGAGACGTCCTTTGGGTTTCACTATATACACACCGGTCTTCCTGCTGGTCACAATCACATTCAGCGACATGGCCTTCCCTCCCTATGGTTTTCGTTCAAAGCCTTTTTTATAGAAATTCAGACGTACTGCAGACAGCTTAAATCCCCTCTACCTCCCCTTTAAAAAAGGGGAGTATCCGCAATGCCTCCCCAATTTCTCTAAAGCGACTCAACATGAAAATTTCGACCCTGAGTTCAATGCCAAAAGGCTCGGCGAATGTTGAGGCAGAGGAAGAAAGATAGCCTAAACATCATTGTTCATCCCCCTTTTTTAAAGGGGGACCAAGGGGGATTATGAGGGGTATCATCTTCACGGCCCTGGAAGCCCCCGCTTTGCAAACAATGAATTTTTACCATCTAAGCCTGTTTTTTTAAAGCAAAATATATTTACGCCCTGTTGCAAGGAGTCCTGCAGACTCATTTGGACCGTGTTTTGAGTGGTAGCCCCTGTTCGTGTTTGACAATCTATGCTCCCAGTTTCTATACTCCATTCACAAAACGCGGAGGATTCCCATGGAAGTTCAATTCTGGGGGACACGGGGGTCCCTGCCCGCTTCCGTCACCACGGAAGATATTCGAGTCAAGATCAAGGCCGCACTCGAGATCGCGGTGGAAAAAGGGCTTGGGACGGATACCTCTATTGATGGGTTCATAGAGACTGAACTCCCCTTCTGGGTACGTGGGACCTATGGGACCAATACCCCCTGTCTGGAAATACGGGATGGCGACGATGTGATCATTTTTGATGCAGGCTCAGGCCTGCGGGACTTTGGCAATAATTTCCTTAAAACACATGGTTTTACTGCACCACGCAACTTTCATATTGTCCTCTCCCACATCCATTGGGACCACATCCAGGGGTTCCCATTTTTTGTTCCCATCTATTTGGAAGGAACCCGAATCACTATATACGGCTGCCATCCGGAACTCCAGAAGGCCTTCTCCACCCAGCAGAGCATTCCACTGTTCCCCGTGGAACTCAAAGACCTTGCAGCGAATGTAGGCTTTAGAATTCTGTCCCCCGGAGAATGGCATGAGATTGCCGGATTCAGAGTCCTTGCAAAAGAGCAGAACCATCCCGGAAGATCCTTCGGATACCGCATTGAAAAAGGCGGCAAGACCATCATTTACTCGACCGACTCGGAACACAGGAATGAAAGTGAAGAGGACTTAAAGCCCTTCGTGGAATTCTTCAGAGATGCGGACTTATTGATATTCGATGCCCAGTACACACTGGCCGACTCATGGACTGTCAAGGAAGACTGGGGGCACTCCAACAATGTGATAGGCATTGAACTCTCGCAAGAGGCAGGAGTCAAACATTTGGTTCTCTTTCACCAGGATCCCACCGTAAGGGACGAAGCCCTGGATAAACTCCTGAAGGACTCCCGGAAGCTACCCTCTCTGCTGCATGAAGGGGGCTCCATCGAGGTCAGTGTCGCCAGGGACGGCATGGTGATCGAGGTTTAATCAGAGGCTTGTTTTGCGCATACTCTTCTTGCCCCTTATTACCCGGGGCTCTGCCATCGGGACCATTTCAAGGTGCCTCGCCATCGCGGAAGTCCTCCGCGAAAAAGGGCATTTCGTTTCTTTTGTCACTGGGGAGTCCGCCATCCGACATGTGGAGAAGGCCGGATTCGAATACCAGATCGGCCCTATGCCCGACCCGCCCGGGCCGCTTCACCCCTTGCATAACCTTGCCGATGTAGCCCTATTCCTCAATCTCACAAAAGAAAGCTACGTCCGACGTTCTTTTGAAAATGAACGCCTTGCCATTGATCGATTTGCGCCGGATGTCCTTTTTAGTGAGTTCAAGCTCACCGCCCCTATCTCTGCTGCACGGGCCGGACTTCCCCTGGTGTCGACGGCATGTACTCCGGCCCACCCTGATTTCGTCTCGCCCCTCTTTCCGGAAACCGGGAAAGCCGGTGATGAGGCAGTAAGGGGTTTTAATCACCTCCTGGGGGAAGAAGGAATTCCTCCGGTGCAGGATGTGGCCGAACTCTTCTTTATGCGCAGCAACTTGAAAATCGTTCCCAGTTCCCAGGAACTGGAACCCCTGCTTCAGGGAATTGAGAATCTCCACTATGTGGGATATCTGCTCTATGACCGATGGGAAAGGGCAGCCCTGCCTCCCAGCCTTCGCAGGGCAGTCACCGTGCCCCATCTTATCTATGCCTACTTCAGCATGGGTGAGATCGGTCCGGACAAATATGTTGAAGTCCTGCCCAGGGCCTTTGATGAAACGGAATTTCACCTTGTTGTGGCAACAGGGTCTCATCCGGATCTTCCTACCCTTCCGGAAGCTACTGCCAATGTGTCCTTTTTTCGTATGGTACCGGGGATAAGCGTACTGGACAGAAGCGACGCCGTCATCTTTCACGGGGGCCAGAACACGGCCATGGCGTCCCTGCTCCATGGTGTGCCCAGTCTCATCTTTCCGGGCTCAGACTTTGAAAGGGACTTCAATGCCCGGGGTATGGCCCGCGTTGGTGCCGGTATTCATATGAAGTCTGAGGACTTCACCCCCGATAGGCTTATCCGGTCAGTACGCGGGCTCGTGAGGGGAGACTACGGCCGGAATGCCCATGCACATGGGCAGGGGTTAAGGCAACTGGAGGGTCCAATGCGTGCAGCAGACCTGATTCTCAAAGCTGCAAAATAATTGTCATTTTCTTTTCCGGGGAATTAGTTCAGAATATAGAGTTTTTAGGCTTTCCGCGAACAGATCCTGGACTGGGTTTTCCTGATGTCAGCCGGATCACGTTCCAGCAGCCTTTCCTCATACATGATCGCTACGCACCTTTTACTCCCCATATCAACCGGTCTTGGGCGCATTCCAATCGTCCTCGCCCTCCTTATTGGCGATCTTGTGCGTCCAGGTAATCTTGCCATAGGTGAAGGAGACATCCTCCATGTCAAGATATTGCTTGTTCGCGTCATCGAGTGTGTGGGGTTTGTAGTGACGGATGCTGACCACAATGGCTTTTTCCAGCTTCATCTCATAATAAAGCTCTTCCTGGCCCCTATCATTGATGTGGTAGTAGTCCATTTGCCAAGCCTTCATACTCTCCCCGGAAGTGCAGGCCTGCGCCAGCAGTGGAGAAGCAGGATCTATATGCTTGGTGATGACGAGAGGTTTATGAACGCGCTGACCCGTGTGCAAACCCGTGTTTGGATCGCGGGGAATCTCAATACTATGGTCCACCGCATAGACCAGAATGGTCTCCTCCCTCCCTTTTTGGGTGCAATCCCCTTCCATTTTTCCCTGGGTCTCTCCTTCTAGGGTCAAATACCCTGTCAATGCCATTGTCACATCTCCTTTTCTTATTTATTATTCTTTCTCGTTAATCGGTTCGAGAGGACCAGAAGATCCTTCTCCTTCATATTGTCTGTCTGAATCTCATTGAATGGGATGGCATATTCCCTCCCGGTTTGTACCGCGGGCATTAATCTGGAAGTCCCTGCCTCAAGGTAGGAGGCCACATTGAGGGCCATGCGCTGTGCGAGAGTGATGTCCTGGTTATTGGGGGCACCGCCCCTGATATCACGGGAAAAGGGCTCACATACCACCTTCCGCTTCATCTTGATGCCCGTGGCCAGGAGCTCGTTGTAGAAATATTCAGCAGCATTCTCCTCTATTCCCCTATCCCTTCTCTCCTCCCTCTTGTAGCCCTCGGCAACAACGATCACCGCCTCATCTCTTTTGTTCAGGGCCTTGACGACCTCCCTGTGGTCGATATGGCTGTCCGGCAGGACTGCCAGGTGGGCGCGTGCTCCCAGGCAGGAGTGCAGGGCATGAAACCCGCTGCTGGCGCCCATCACCTCCACGATGTAAATCCTCTTATGGGTCCTGGCATCTGCCATGTAACACCGGATCTTCTCAGCGCCCATCTCAACACCCGTGTGTTGACCAATGCAGTCCGTCCCGGCCACATCGCTGTCAATGGTGACTGGGATAAAAAAAGCCTGAACAGAGGTGGGCAACATGTTGCACAGGGATTGAATCCCCCTAAAAGTACCGTTCCCCCCGATGGCAATCAAGGCATTCACCTTTCTCTCCAGGATGGTGGACACGGCCTTTTTCTGCACTTCAATGTTGAGAAAATCCCTGTATCTTTCGCTTCTCAGTTGGGCCCCGCGCGACTCGGACAGGGGCGCCGCGTGAAAAACACCGGGAAGGTGATCCAGTTTTTTGAACCTTTCCCGGTCATAGACCAGGCGCAGGAAATCTTCATCTTTGCCCAAAACCAGGGACTTGAACCCTTCCCAGGTGGCATAGACTTCCCTCCCCTGGTCTTCCAGGTTATGGGTAATAAAAGCAGTGACCGGATTATACCCCGGTGCACAACCCCCTTCCTGGATGAGAAGTACATCCATTTCCTGAAACAACTGCGTTTTCGCCTTTTCCACCTTTTTAAAATGAAAGGATATCCTCTGCCCCACCCTGACCCTGGCCAAGAGTTCGTCCTGGTTAAAGGGTCTGGTAATGTAGTCATCCGCCCCCTCGTTAATGCATCTGATCTTCTCTTCATCGCTTTTCTCATCCCCGACCAGGATGAGGTAGATATTGGCAAGAGGGGAATCCGGGTCTTCCTTGAGGAAGCGACAAAATGCAAGCCCGTCCATATCAGGGGTATGACGATCAAAGAGTATGATATCAGGCATGGACTTTTTGATCTTCCGAATGGCTTCTTTTCCCCTTTTGGCCTCCTCAACATGAAACTCCGGTGCTTTTTTGAGGACCTGCTCATAGATCTTGAGGCTGGCCTTGTCATCATCGACGATCAAAACCCTGTATTTCTCGTTCATTTTGTCCTCTGGTAGTGATTTTATGATGGATGGCCCTTCCGGTAAAGGCTTCGGATATGATATATAAGTAATAAATTGGCCTATTTATCGCAAGGGTTTAATCCGGAGGCGGACAAGGGTTTGATTCCCCGCCGCTTGCAGCGTTACAATGCCTTTGTAGATACCCCGCTGCTCTGCGGCGGGATAGTTCATTCTTTCGAAGATGGTCCCTCAATAACAGGAAGTGTGATTGACTCTCTCTCTCCCATCCAGAGCCGTGGCCAATAAACTTCGCAGAGGTCTGCTTATGCCCATCCAATGGCCTGTTCTCATCAGCCTTATCATTCTCGGCGTGATAGGCTTCTACTTTTTCTATCCCTGGATTGAAAATTTCTTTGTCTTTTTTCCTGACCGGGCCCACGAGTTCAGCCCCAAGACCATGCATCTCGACTATGAAGATGTGTATTTCAAGACAGAGGACAACAAGACATTACACGGATGGTTTTTCCCCGGCACGGCGGCATCGCCGGTGCTGATTTTTTTCCACGGCAACGCCGGGAACATTTCCCACCGTCTGGACAATGTCACACGCCTCCTGGAGCAGGGTTTTGGGGTATTCATTTTTGACTACAGGGGATATGGAAAGAGTACAGGCCGGCCGTCTGAACCAGGTATCTATAGAGATGGATTGGCTGCCTACGATTACCTGGAAGGGAAAAAGAAGGTTCCCCCGGGGCAGATCATTCTCTTTGGCCGTTCTTTGGGGGCTGCGGTCGCAGTGGAAGTGGCATTGAAAAGAAGGGTCAGGGCGCTTATTATGGAAAGCGCATTTACCTCCACCAAGGACATGGCGAAAACCATGCCCCTCTTCGCTCTCCTTTCCCCTTTGCTGCCGACAAACTACAACAACATGGAAAAGGTTGGACGTATCACTGTTCCAAAGTTAATCATCCACGGCGACCAGGATGACATCGTACCCTATGCCATGGGCCAGAAGCTCTTTCAGGCTGCAAAGTCCCCGAAATTTTTTTATCTCCTGCCCAATGCGGGGCACAACGACACCTATGTGGTTGGAGGTCCCGCCTATTTTCAGACCCTCTCCGATTTTGCAAAGAACCTGAAAATAGGGCCCAGTTCTTAGTCATCCCCCTTTTCTAAAGGGGGAGCGAGGGGGGAAATAGTATAAATTCCATTGGTCATCCCCCTTTTCTACAGGG
>JAFDIX010000501.1 GCA_019307805.1 Deltaproteobacteria bacterium
TTTTTTTTTTTTTTTAATATAGAGAAATGCTTGAATGGTTATGGCTTTTTCTCTTGTCGTGACTAATATTTAGTATACTTTAAGAACTTTTTAGCGACGCAAGGCCCTGGTCGATACCATCGAGGTAACAAGCATATCATGTCATCCCAAAAAGAAACCAAACCCAAAAAACGGAAAAACCTCCTGTGGATATTTTTTATCCTGATTATTGCGGTATCTCTCGCTGTTTTTCTCATCTGGGCCGGCCCCAAACCCAAACGGGAGACCGTACAAAATCTGCCTCCCCTGGTTGAAGTCATCGAGGCCCAACAGACCTCCGAACATATGACAATCCATACCTATGGTACCGTGCGCTCCGGGGAAACCCTCAGCATCACTGCCGAGGTACGCGGAAAAATTGTAGAAATGGCCCCTAATTTTGAAGATGGAGGCTATTTCTCAAAAGGCGCATTTCTCATGCGCATCGATCCCCGGAGCTATCGGAACACTTCGTCTTCGCGCTGATGTGCAACGTATGGACGCGGAAATAATCAAAATCGCCCAGGAACGCGCAAACTTCAAAGCGTCCCTTGCCATCATAAAAGAGGATCAACGTCTTGCAAAAGCGGAACACGACAGGAATCTCTCCCTTTCAAAAAGGAAGGTGGTTTCTCAGACCCGGCTGGATCAGAGTCGCCAACAGTGGCTCGGCAGCCGGACCAGGGGCCAGGAAATCGAGAATGCCCTTGCCCTGATTGATCCGCGCATTGGACTGCTGAAGGCACAGCGAAATGCCGTCAATGCGCAGCTGAGAGAAGCCCGCCTTGCTCTGGAACGCACGGAAATAAAGGTTCCCTTTGATTGTCGGGTTTCGGAAAAGCCTGTTGAGGCCGGGCAATATGTGACGGCCGGTATGCGGCTCGCCAGGATTTACAACGTCGGGATCATGGAGGTAGAGGCGCACATTCCCCCCCGGGACGTGGCATGGCTGCATTTTGACTCCCAGGGTCCCCAGGGCGCTGCCCAAAACAATAGCGCCCGGGCACAGATGGAGGAAAGGACCCGCACACTCCCGGTCGTTGTTCAGATCTCCAATGGACGCCCGGGAACAGGCCATCCCATCATGCCCGGAATGTTTGTAAGTGTGGACATCATTGGGAAACAGGTTGAAGGCCTGTTTATCCTCCCCCGGGAGACCATTCGTGAAAATGATGTGGTTTACCTGGTGCAGGGGGGAAAAGTCGTTGTCAAACCCGTCAAGATTCTGCGCCGCACCGGCAACCAGGTTTACGTTAAAGAAGGCCTTTCACAGGGGGATCGCATTATTACACGGTTTCCGGGGATTGCCACCAACGGCATGCAGGTACGGGTGGAGACCGGGGATTCACCCCAGAGGGACAAACCATGAGAGGGGTAGCCAAATGGTCTGTTGAACACAGGGTGACCGCCAATCTGCTCATGGTCTTTGTCATCGTCCTGGGCATCATGGGGATCTCCGGCATGAAACGGGAGGTGTTTCCCCAGTTTTCCCTGGACCTGCTCTCCGTGACCGTACTCTATCCGGGAGCAAGTCCTGAAGAGGTAGAAGAAGGGGTCATTGTCAAGATTGAAGAGAAGGTGAAATCTGTTGAGGGCATCAAAAAAATAATCTCCAAGTCCCAGGAAGGCATGGGGACACTCCTTCTGGAATTAAAGGAGAGCGTGGAAGACCCTCAGAAGGTACTGGATGAAGTCAAAACCCTGGTGGATTCCATTGATACCTTTCCCGATGAGGCAGAGACCCCCATCAGCCAGGAGGTCACTTTTAAAGAGGCGGCCATTAATGTCGCTGTCTATGGCGACGTATCGGAACTGGCCCTGCGCCGTGTTGCAGAAAAGGTGCGTGACGATCTCCTCTCCTTTAAAGATATTTCACAGGTAGAGCTTGCCGGAGTAAGGGACTATGAAATTTCCGTTGAGGTGTCCGAAGAGACCCTGAGGCAATACAACCTCACCTTTGATCATGTGGCAGGTGCTGTGAGGACAGGAAGTCTCGATCTGCCGGGAGGGGTTATCAAGGCGAAAGGAGGGGAGGTCCTCATTCGGGCCAAAGGGCAGCGTTACACGGGAGAAGAGATCGAAAAGATCCCCCTGATCACCTTAAATGACGGCACCATTGTCCGGCTGGGCGATGTGGCCCGTATCATCGATGGTTTCAAGGACACGGAACAGAGGGGTCGCTTTAACGGGAAGCCTGCAGCACTGATTCAGGTCACGAAGACCCAGGACGAGGATGTCATCAGAATTGCCGATACGGTAAAAAAATATATTGAAGAACAAAAAGACCGGCTGCCCCCTGGTGTGGGTTTGGCCCCCTGGGCCGACCTCTCCTTCATGGTCCGGGATCGCATCGATCTCCTGGTGGGGAATGGTATTCAGGGAATCATCCTGGTCTTTGTCTGCCTTGCCCTTTTCCTGCGCATTGGTCTTGCCTTCTGGGTGGCCCTGGGTATCCCCATATCCTTCACAGGGGCATTCTTTGTGCTTTACTGGATGGGTGCGAGCATCAATATGATGTCCCTCTTCGCCTTTATCATGACCCTTGGAATCCTGGTGGATGACGCCATTATCGTTGGAGAAAACATCTATACCCATTATGAAAAGGGAAAGCCCCCTGTCCAGGCCGTCATTGACGGGATTGCAGAGGTGGGACTTCCCGTAATCATGGCCATAAGCACCACGGTTGTGGCCTTTATGCCCATGCTCTATGTCAGCGGCGTCATGGGAAAATTCTTGAAGATCCTGCCCACCGCCGTCATCACCATCCTCATCGTCTCCATCTGGGAGGCCTTTATTATCCTGCCGGCCCACCTGGCGGAAAGCCTGGAACGAGATTATCGCAAAGACAATGAAAAAAGGCCCCGGCACAGGCGATTACTGGATTGGGTTCAAGGGCGCCTCCAGTACACCATCCAGCATATTTACGGACCGGCACTTGCCTGGGTATTGAGGAACCGGTACCTCACCCTTGCCGTGGGTGTGGGAACCCTGGTTGTCATGTTCGGTCTCATTTTCGGCCGTCATGTCCCCTTTATCATCTTTCCCAAGCATGAAAGCGACTACATCCAGGCCCAGGTGAATTTTCCCCTGGGCACTCCTGTCAGCATCACAGAGGCCACCATAAAAAAGATCGAAGAGGCCGTCCCACAGTTGAACCAGGCCTTTTCAGGACCGCGAACCGGGGGAAAGGATATTGTCCTGGATAGTTTCAGCCTCGTAGGAAGCATTGCAGGCAGAAGCCGGGGAGCCGAAGGCCCTGAGTTGGGAGGCCATGCGGGACAAGTCTTTCTGGAGCTTCTTTCCAGCGAGGAACGGTCGGTGAAAGTCACGGAGGTGGTCAACCGCTGGAGAAAACTGGTGGGAGAGGTCCCCGGGGTGGAAGAATTGACCTTCTCCACATTGACCGGAGGACCGGGCGGAAATCCCATCGAAATCCAGCTCGTGGGCAGGGACTTTGAAGAACTTGAAAAAGCAGCCTTGGAACTCAAGGCGGAAATTGCCGGATACCAGGGCACCTTTGATACTACGGACAACTTCAAACCGGGCAAGGTGGAAATCAAGATCGATATCAGGGAATCTGCCCGCCCCCTGGGCATTACCCTGGCGGACCTGGCAAGGCAAATCAGGCAGGCCTTCTATGGAGACGAAGCGGTTCGCCTTCAAAGGGGCAAGGATGATGTAAAGGTCATGGTGCGCTATTCAGAGCCGGAACGCCGCACACTGGGAACCATGGAAGAAATGCGTATCCGTACCCCCGATGGACAGGAGGTGCCCTTCTCCGAGGTGGCCGAGGCAACCTATGGGCGGGGATATGCCGTGGTTAACCGTACGGATCGTCATCGCCAGATCACCGTGACATCTGATCTGAATGAAAACCTGGCCAATGCAGACCATATCATCTCCGAACTGGATAAGGATTTTCTTCCTGACCTGAAAAAGCGTTACCCGGGCATACGATACAGTCTTGAAGGGCAGAGGCAACGATCCAATGAGTCCGTAGGAAGTCTCATGAGGGGTTTCATTATTGCGATCCTCGGCATCTACATACTCCTGGCAACCCAGTTCCGCTCCTATGCACAGCCCCTGGTTATTATGGCGGCACTCCCCTTCGGCATGGTGGGCGCCGTGCTCGGGCATCTCATCATGGGCCTCTCCATTACCCTCTTGAGTCTCTTCGGCGTGGTGGCCCTTTCCGGCATTGTTGTGAACGACTCCATCCTTTTATTGGATTTCATCAACCGGGCCCGCAGGCGGGGAGAGCACATTATTCAGGCCGTTGAGGAATCGGG
>JAFDIX010000502.1 GCA_019307805.1 Deltaproteobacteria bacterium
CCCCCCACAATGAGGAAATAACGTCCTTCAGGGGGACCAATGAATCCTTTTTTTCGTCCATGGGGGTTCCTTGCTTCATCTGGGGATAGTAAATGCTAACGTTGCACACGGGTATTAAAATAATGTGCGCTGAAGGCGCACTCCTTATTATGCTTGACGGGAACCGGCTTTGGCTATATCTTAACAAAATACAGTGGATTAGGATATGGGGAAATATGTGTTTTCCCAGGAATTATCCGGAAAATAGGCGCTAAGGAGAATTTTATGGCTTGGGATTGGGAAAAACTGCAGCAGCAAAAGAAATCCATGGGCGGAGGGGGTACCCCGCCGCAGTTGGATGATGTGCTCGATAAGCTCAAGGGAATGATGGGGAACAAATTTCCCGGAATTTGGATCATTGTCGTCATACTCGTCCTTATCTATCTGGGATCGTCCATGGTCTACACCGTTGGGACAAACGAGCGCGGGATTATTCAGCGATTCGGAAAGCATGTGAGGACCACAGTCCCTGGAATTCACGCAAAATGGCCCCGGGGAATCGAAAAGGTCACAAAGGTGAAGGTGGACTATGTGTTCAAGGAGGAATTCGGCTTTCGCACCCTTCAGGCCGGTGTGAGGACCCGGTATGCCAGCGCTTCTGCCTATATGGACGAAGCCCTCATGCTCACAGGCGATCTGAACGTGGCCCTGGTGCCATGGATCGTACAGTTCAAGATCAGCAATCCGGACCTGTATCTTTTTAAGGTAAGGAACGTGAGAACAACGCTGAGGGATCTTTCCCAGTCCACCATGCGTTTGGTGGTGGGGGATCACAGCATTGACGAGGTTATCAACAAGCGGATGGAAATTGCCAACCAGGCCAAGGGCCTTTTGCAGAAGGCACTGGATGAGGCAGAGACCGGGATCCGGGTCACCACGATCGAGATGAAGAAAACCACTGTGCCTGAGGCGGTGCAGCCTTCCTGGAATGAGGTGAACCAGGCGGTTCAGGAAAAGGAGCGCATGATCTATCAGGCGCAGGAGGCCCGTAACAAAGTCATTCCCCAGGCCCGGGGGCAGGCTGACAAGACCATCAAGACGGCCGAAGGCTATGCCCTGGACAGGGTCAACCGGGCAAAGGGCGATGCAGCAAGGTTCATTTCCCTGCATGAGGAGTATGCCAAGGCAGAGGATGTGACGCGAAGGCGTCTTTACCTGGAAGCTATCCGGGATGTGTTTCCCAAACTCGGAAGCAAGTATATCGTTGATGCAGACCAGAAGAACCTCCTGCCCCTGCTCAACCTGGGCCAGCCCAAAGGAGGCGAATAGTGAAATTCAAAGGAATTCTCATACCCATAGGCATTATCGTGATCGGGTTTCTCGTTTGGCCCCCTCTCTATACGGTGGATGAGACCGAGCAGGTGGTCATCACCCAGTTCGGCCGCCCCATCGGGGATCCCATCAAGGAGCCCGGACTCAAGTTTAAATGGCCCTGGCAGGCAGCCAATAAGTTTGCCAAAAATCTTCTGGAATGGGATGGCGACAAAGGGCAGATCCCCACCCTGGACAAAACCTTTATATGGGTGGATACCTTTGCCCGGTGGAAGATAGTAGACCCCCTCACCTTCTTTAAAACCGTAAGAGATCAGGATGGTGCCCAGGCGAGATTGGATGATATCATCGATGCGGCGGTAAGGAACTTCATTACCTCCTATCACCTCATTGAAACGGTGAGAAAGACGGACCGGGAGCTGGAAATCGCTACTACTGGCGGTGAGGAGGCTGCAGAGAAACTCTATCTGGGCACTGTGAAGCTCGGCAGAGAAGAAATCACCAAAGGAATAAAAAATCAGGCCCAGCCCAAACTGGGGAAATTCGGCATTGAGCTGGTGGATGTGAAGATCAAGGGACTCAACTACGTAGAGCAGGTCAGGAAGTCGGTGTACGCCCGAATGATCGCAGAGCGGAAAAAGATTTCCGAGAAATTCCGTTCAGAAGGAAAGGGGGAGGCACGCAAGATCGAGGGCTATCAGGAGAGAGATCTGAAGCAGATCACCTCTGAGGCCTACCGCACGGCACAGGAAATCAAGGGCAAGGCAGATGGCGAGGCTACGCTCATCTATGCCAATGCCTTTAAGCGGGATCCGGAATTTTATTCATTCATTCAAACCCTGGATATTTACAAAGAGACCATGGACAAAAATAGTACGCTCATCCTTTCCACGGATTCGGAGTTCCTCAAATACTTCAAGGGATATAAGGGATATGAGGGAAATGAATAGTCTCCCCGCCTGTGCGCCGGGAGTCCAGATATGGTGAGAACAGAGATCCAGCTTTTCCTCGAAAACGTCCCCGGTGAGTTGGGGAAACTGGCAAACAATATGTTCAACAAGGGCATCAACATTGATGCCCTTACGATCCAGGATGCCTCCGCCTATGTGCATGCCCTTTTCAAGGCGAGGGGAAAATCCTTGAAACGGGTCGCACCCGCCGCATCCTATGGGTCCATGCAGAAGGATTCGGCAGACTATGCCCTCATCCGTCTCCTTGTAGACCAGACAGATCTGGCCATCGACCAGTTGTCCAAGGAAGGATACCTGTTCGACATCGTGACGGTGATTGCCCTGGAGATCGACAACAAACCCGGTACCCTTGCTGCCATGGCAAAAAAATTCGGGGAAGAGGGCATCAATATCAACTACGTCTACGGCTCTGCCCTGCCGGGCAGGGAAAAGTCCCTTTTTATTTTCTCGCCTGAAGACATAGACGCTGCTGCGAAGATATTCAAGGACTGATACTTATTGTGAGGCACAACGCCCGAAACCCGGAAACACAGGTCTTATAGATCACCCTACTTCTGAATTCTGTTCCAAAATCACAAATTCCAAGCACCAAAATACAAATAAATTCCAAATTTGTCCGCGCTTCGCTTGGACTCCCCACCTTTGGGCGGGTCCCCAGTTTCAAACCGGATCAAAGAGGTTGATTTTTTGTTTGGTATTTTGATTTTTGGTCACGCGCAGCGCAGGCGCTTGCGACGCGTGTTGTTATTTGTTTGGTATTTGGTATTTGTTATTTGAAATTTCAATAAGACAAAGAACTTTAAAAAAATCAAACCCTCTCTGACGATAACCAAAGTGCGGTAATCCAGGGTAGGATTTTTAGTTGGATTTGGTTATTTGAAATTATCAAGAATGATGAAATCGTAAAAAGTCCGAATTCGTCATGCCGGACTTGATCCGGCATCCAGAACATACTGAAATCACTGGATTCCGGCCTTCGCCGGAATGACGTTTTAAAGGGATTCCAGACTTTTTACGAGGCCGTCAAATCTGACAACCTCGTAAAAAGTCAAAAAACCCCATTGTTTGTGATTTATTTGTTATTTGGCGCTTGGGATTTGTTATTTTATAAAAAAATACTCTCCAGTAGGGCCGGATATCTCTACCCTGCCCAACATAGGGACAAGTCAATCTCAGAA